>WGSR01000198.1 GCA_014871545.1 Collinsella sp.
ACGTGGCCGAGCTCATGTACACGGCAAACGTCGTGATGGCCCACGCGATCGACCTGTCGCAGGTGCTTATGCTCTACGGCCTGGTGTTTGCGATGTACTTTGTACTCAACTTTGGTATCTCGCTGCTGGTCCGTGCATATCAGAGGCGAATGGTGGCAGCGTAGAATGTGGCAAAGGGACAGCCCCTTTGTCACATAGAGAAAGGAATCGCGATGAGCGATCTGGAGAATAAGAAGAATCCTGTGGTCATTACCATCGCGCGCGACTTTGGCGCCGAGGGCCACGAGATTGGCCGCATGCTTGCCGACGAGTTGGGGATTCCGCTGTACGATAACGAGCTGCTGGTACGTGCGTCGCTGCGCGCGGGCGAGTCGCTCGATAAGATGGCCGCCTATGATGAGCGTCTGGCCGTGGAGAACATGGCGTTTCTGCCCGACCGCTACGATGCGCGTTCGTACTCGGATAAGTTGTTCCAAAAGATGAGCCAGGTGATTTTGGATCTGGGCGAGACCGAGAGCTGCATTATCGAAGGCCGTCTGTCCGATTACCTGTTGCGCAACAACCCCAATCACATTGCCGTGTTGGTGACCGCTCCCTTTGAGGACCGCGTCGAGATCGTGCGCAAAAAGCGCGGCCTCAACAAAAAGAAGGGCGCCAAGTTGGTTAAACAGCAGCAGAAGGCGCGCGAGGCGTTCTATAAGCGCTACAGTGCCGGTAAGTGGAAGATGACGAGCGGCAAGGACATCGTCGTCAACCGCGCCAAGCTGGGCCGCGAGGGTTGTAAAGACGTTATCGCCGCTGCCTACCGCTACAAGGTGGCGCAGCTCGAAGGCTAACCGACCAAAACCATCACAAAGGTGCCTGTCCCCATCGTGGTGGTCGGGCGATCGGCATAGAAAAAGTCCCCGCCGGGCGTGTGCTCGACGGGGACTTTGCCGTTTGATGGCTAGCGTTGAGGGTGATTACTCGCCCAGCAGGCTCTTGGTGATGGAAGCGGCGGCCTTCTTGCCGGCGCCCATCGCCAGAATGACCGTAGCGGCACCGGTGACGATGTCGCCGCCGGCCCAGATGCGGGGATCGGTGGTCTGGCCGGTCTCCTCGTCGGCGATGATGTAGCCCCACTTGTTGAGCTCCATCTTGCCGCCGATCTTCTTTGCGAAGGGGTTGGCGTTGGTACCGATAGCCGAGATTGCGACGTCGCAGGGAATCTCCTCGATGGCGCCCTCGATGGGCACCGGGCGACGACGGCCGGACTCGTCGGGCTCGCCGAGCTCCATCTTCTGGACCTTGACGGCGCACACGGAGCCGTCCTCGCCAGCGACAAACTCGAGCGGGGAAACGAGCGGCAGAACCTCGACGCCCTCGGCCTTGGCATGGTGCAGCTCGGCGCGACGGCAGGGCATCTCGTCCTCGGTACGACGATAGGCGATGATGGCGTGCTCGGCGCCCAGGCGCTTGGCGGTACGGACGGCGTCCATAGCCACGTTGCCGCCACCAAAGACGACGACGTTCTTGCCGTGCTTGGTGGGGGTGTCGTACTCGGGGAACTTGTTGGCCTTCATCAGGTTCACGCGGGTGAGGTACTCGTTTGCGAAGAAGACGTTGGGCAGGTTCTCGCCGGGGACGTTGAGGAACTTGGGCAGGCCAGCGCCGGTCGCCACGTAGATGGCGTCGAAGCCCTGCTCGAACAGCTCCTCGGCCGTGGCCATGTTGCCCACGACGGAGTTGTACTCAAACTTGACGCCCATGTCCTCCAGGCCGTCAATCTCGCGCTTGACGACTGCCTTGGGCAGACGGAACTCGGGGATGCCGTAGACCAGCACGCCGCCGCCGGTGAAGAATGCCTCGAAGACGGTGACGTCAAAGCCGTTACGGGCGAGCTCGCCGGCGCAGGTGATGCCGGACGGGCCGGAGCCGACGACGGCGACCTTCTTGCCGTTCTTGGGAGCCATCTTGGGCGTGGAGGCGAGCTCGGGGCGGTCACCCAGGAAGCGCTCGAGCTGGCCGATGGCCACGGGCTCGGACTTCTTGCCACGGATGCACTTGCCCTCGCACTGGTTCTCCTGCGGGCAGACGCGGCCGCAGATAGCGGGAAGCATGGAGTCCTCGCGGATGGTATCGAGAGCGCCGCCGAAGTCCTTCTCGCGGATCTGCTCGATAAAGCGGGGGATGTTGATGTTGACGGGGCAGCCCTCAACACAGAACGGCTTCTTGCAGTTGAGGCAGCGCTCGGCCTCGGCCAGCGCCATCTCCTCGGTGAAGCCCTTGTCGACGGGGCGGAAGTCGCAGGCGCGCTCGGCAGCCGGCTCCTCGTTATCGGGGGTGCGGGGCGACTTCATATCGGCAACGAAACGACCGTTAACTAGTGGCATGCGCAGCTCTTTTCCTCATAGGCCTTGAGGGACTCGCCCTCTTCGGAACGGTAAGCGGCCTGGCGGGCACGAAGGTCATCCCAGTCGACCAGGGTGGCATCGAAGTCGGGGCCGTCGACGCAAGCGAACTTGGTCACGCCGCCCACCTCGACGCGGCAGCAGCCGCACATGCCGGTGCCGTCAACCATGATGGGGTTGAGCGACGCGGTGATGGGGGTGTCGTACTTCTGGGCGGTGAGGGTCGAGAACTTCATCATCGGAACGGGGCCGACGCAGAAGACCTGGCTCACGGCCTTGTCCTGCAGCAGGCGCTCCAGCGGAGCGGTGACAACGCCCTGCTCGCCGTAGGAGCCGTCGTCAGTGGTGATGTGGATGTGGTCCTCGTCGAGGAGCTCGCGGAACTGGTCCTCCATAAGCAGGAGGTCCTTGGTGCGGGCGCCCATGATGGCGTGCACCTCGTGGCCGGTCTCGACCAGGTGCTTGGCGACCGGGAAGGCAATTGCCAGGCCGACGCCGCCGCCAATGACGGCGCAGGGGCCCTCGGCCATCTCGGTGGGAACGCCCAGCGGGCCCACGACGTCGCGCAGCGACTCGCCGGCCTCGTAGGTGGACAGCATCTCGGTGGTCTTTCCGATCACCATGAAGATGAACTCGACCCAGCCCTCGTCACCGTTCCAGCCGGCCAGGGTAAACGGGACGCGCTCGCCCGTCTCGTTGGCGCGGACCATGAGGAACTGTCCAGCGTGCGCATGCTTGGCGATTGCGGGCGCCTCGATGCGGAACTTGAACACCTTCTCCGAGAACTGCGTCTTCTCCAGGATCTTATACATAGAACCCCTCTCTTGTTAGGGCCGCCGAACCGTGCCTCCACGGAAATGGACGGTAGCCCGAGTAAAACCGTACGTGCACAGGCGTTGTGCAGACATACGGTGCAAATTATACCCTCATGGACATGTCGCTTACGTGTGTCTT
>WGSR01000199.1 GCA_014871545.1 Collinsella sp.
TGCCGGTGAGGAGATTTTTGCGGTTGGCGTTTTCGCCGCAGAGCGACCAGGCGATAAGGTGGCAGCGGTTGTAGAGGCTCTGGCCCGGAATAAAGTCGTAGCGCTGCTGGTGCCAACCGGCAGGATGGATACGCGAGATATCGCCGCGCTCGCCTTGACCGAGTGATTCGGGGCCCACGCAGGCGAGTGCTTTGCGGGTGCGGCCCAGGCTGTCGAGCTTGGAGAACTTCTTAAAGCAGCCCTCTTCTGTAGCGCGCTCGTATTCATCGAGCGTGAATGACGGTGTGCCGAGCGGGTGCGTGCTGTCGGCGCGAAGGGCAGCGTAGGGATTGCCGGCGTAGTCGGGAATGCTGCTGAGATAAACACCGCGGGCGCGGTCGAGATCGGGGTTTTCGACTTCGTCGATGGGGGTGGCGGCGCTGTTTGCGGAAGCGTCGTCACCGGTGCCGGTTGCGGCGGATTCAGAGCCATCGCCAGCGTCTTGGCTATTTTGAGAGTCCGAGGAGCTTGCTGTTCCCGATTCGAGCCGGGCAACCAGGTCTGCCTCGTCGTCGGTGCGGCTGGGACTCTCGTTTTGTTTTTCGGCCAGAGCCGCTGCCTGCTCATCGCTTTGCGGCGACAACAGTTTGGGCGCTCCGTCGAGCGATCCCGTAAACAGCGCAAACCCCAACGCCAGGGCGGTGCCGATGGAAAGTACTTGCTTGTAGGCGGGCTTGTGCGACATTGAGGCTCCTGGATGGACGGTTGGGAATCTACCAGTCTAGCAGGAGCCGGCAAGGGCCGTTCTGTCGAACAAATACTTAAGATTTGAGATAGACGCTGCTGATTAATTTATCCCGCGGTCTAGATCGAGGTGGAGTCGAGCCAGTTGAGCTTGCACTCGAGAATGCGCTGCTCGCCGGGTTCGCTGCTTCCGTCAAGTAGGGCGAGCAGCATCTCGGCTGCTTCGCGACCTTCTTGGCCGACGGGCTCGATGATGGTGGAGACGGTCGGTGTGGTGAGATTAGTCCAGTCTTCGCAGTTGAGTCCCAAAAGGCCGATTTGCTGCGGAAGCAGATGGGCCATTGGCTGGAGGGCCTTGTAGACACGGGGAAGTGCCCACTGATTTTGCACGAAGATAAGGGTTCGCTTGGCGGGATTGAACTTGAATTTAAAGTATTCGGTGAGCTCGTTGATTGACGGCTTGTTGTGATCGATGGGAATCGCTTTGTAGAGCTGCCCGTTCGCTGCCAGCGCCTCGGCATACCCCTGAAAACGCTCCATGCGGGTGCGCATTTCGGTCATGTTGGCGGCAATGGAAAAGAAATCTTCGTAGCCGGCGTCGAGGAGTGCCTGTGTGGCGTTGTACACGCCGTCGTAAAGGTTGGTTTTGATCCAGCTGGTACCTGGGCTATAGATGGCCGCATCGAAAAAGACGACCGGCTTGCCGGCGCGTCTAATGCGGTCATGCACGGCTTTGAAGTTTGCCGTGGGCTGGATGATAAAGCCATCGACGCCCAGCGAGAGCATCTTGTCGACGTACATGAGCTCGGTCTCGGGGTTAAAGTTGCTCGTGCAAACGACCGTCTGGTAGTCCGCGGGGAGCATGACCTGCTCCATGCCATTGAGAACGAGCCCCGCCCATTTGTTGGTGTTATCCAAAATGATGATGGCAATGACGTGGGTTTGCTTGCCGGTGAGCGTCTGCGCTTGGGCGTTGGGAACGTATCCGAGTTCCTTAATGACGCGCGCGATTTTGTTCTGCGTCTTCTCGCTAAGCTTTTCTCGTTTGTCGTTGAGGTAATACGAGACGCTTGCCGTCGAGGTTCCCGCCTCTCGAGCGACGTCTGCGATCGTAACGCGCTGTTTTGCCACAGCGACTCCTTCCGACAGATGAGCATTTTCCAACATGATGACTTTGAGTCTTGGTGAAGGATACGCTTCGGTGAGCGGCTTTTTCCTTTCATATGAGTATGCAACAAATGCGGCATACGGGTGGGGTCGAAATTTGTGACCGGCATGCGCATCTGCCGTCTACCGAGAAAATCAAATACTTCTTGACTTTTGAAATCGAGGGCAAAATCGCAGGATTCATTTTTGGTTAAACGCATAACTAAATCGCATAACCAACGCTCTGACCTGCGCGTTTACCGAAATAAGCTGGCATTAAGAAAAACGAGCACCTATATTGTTCTTGTCGAAAAGACAGCAAGTCCAAACGGCAGGGGATGCTCCGGAGGCCTCCGCAAACGGTGTCTTGCGCACGCAACTCTATGAAAAGAGGGAAGCAATGAAGATCGTAGGCGTTGCCGCCTGTACTGTGGGTATCGCCCACACGTATATGGCCCAGAAGGCGATTCAGGATGAATGCGCCGCCCGTGGCATCGAGTGCAAGGTCGAGGCTCAGGGTGGCCTGGGTATCGAGAATGAGCTCACGCAGGAAGACGTGGACTCCGCCGACCTGGTCCTGGAGTCCGTCGACGTGGGTGTCGAGAACGAGGACCGTTTTGAGCAGAAGATGGCCGAGGGCAAGTTCCTGAAGGTCGGCACCTCGGATGTAATCGCCGATCCGGTAAAGATCATCGACCAGGCCATTGAGATCATCAAGGCGACGGGTGGCGCCGTTGACGCGCCCAAGGCCGAGGCCAAGGCAGAGAAGAAGGCCGTCTCCGCTGCCCCGCAGGCCCCGACACCGGCGTCCAAGCAGTCTATCTTTGCCGATCCTGGCAAGACGCTGCTCAATGCATTCAATACCGGCGTTTCCTATTTTATCCCCATCGTCGTTATCGGCGGCGTGTTTCTTGCCTTCTCGCTGGCATCCGGTACCGCCGGCGCCAACGGCATGGAGGTTACGAACCCGCTGATGGTGAGCCTTAACACCATCGGCATGGCCGGCATCTCCATGATGATCCCGGTGCTTGCGGCATACATCTCCTACTCGATGGCCGGCAAGCCCGCGCTCGCCCCCGGTTTTGTCCTGGGCTACCTGGTCAACAACGCAGTCGTTACCCCTAACGGCAACAGCGTTTCGACCGGCTTCTTGGGCGCCATGATCATGGCGGTCATCTGCGGCTACTTTGTCCGCTGGATGAAGACCTGGAAGGTCAACAACACCATCCAGACCATCATGCCCATCCTGATCATCCCGATTCTGACCTCGCTTGTCCTGGGCATGGCCTATATCTACATCCTGGCCACGCCGCTTGGCTTTGTGATGGACTGGCTCACCGGCGTGCTCGGCAGCCTGCAGGGCGGTTCCGCAGTTGTCCTGGGTCTGGTCATTGGCGTTATGACCGCCTTCGATATGGGTGGCCCCATCAACAAGACCGCCTCGACCTTCACCATGGCCATCATGGCCTCCGG
>WGSR01000002.1 GCA_014871545.1 Collinsella sp.
AAATCGATGCCTCCGGCGGGGCGGTGTTCTTTGCCTCCGGGGTGTTCTATTACTTTCTGACCCAGCAGGTCCGGGAACTGGTGCGGGAGATGGCGGACGCTTTCCCCGGCGGTGTGCTGGTCTTTGATGCTGCCAATCGGACAGCAGTAAAGATGATCGCAAAAACATGGCTTAAGACTGCAAAAATCAAGGATGTGGGGGCATATTTTGCGGTTTCGGATGCCGCCAAGGAAATCGGCACGTGGGACAGCCGTCTGCAGGTCACAAGTCGCGGCTATATGCTGGGTTATAACGATTTGAGAGACCCTTCTGTCAGCGGCTTTTTCCGGTTTCTCGCAAGGGTCGGTGACAACGGGATGAAAATGCAAATCGTGAAAATAAGATTTTGAGAGACAAAAATGCAAAAGACGGGCACTTCTTGCCGCTCAATTGGCAAGAAGCGCTCGTCTTTTCTTAACGCGTTGTATGGCGGAGAGAGCGCAAGTTACGCGAGCGCCCTTCTTGCCAGCTCGGCCGCGCCGAGGATTCCTTGGTCGCCGCCGCAGCCCGGGGCGCAGATGTAGCGCTCCATGTCCTTAAGCTCGGCGGTCTGGATGTAGCCACCCAGATATTCGAGGGTTTTCTTGCGGACGATGCCGTAGAGCTGCTCCTGGTGCATCACGCCGCCGCCGAGGACGATGCGGCGAGGCGAGTACATGAGCACGAGGTTCGCGCACATCTGCCCCAGATAATCCCCCTCGAGCGCCCACACCTCATCGTTGTCCGCGAGCTCGGCCGCGGGCTTTCCCCAGCGCGCGGCAATGGCGGGGCCGGAGGCGAGGCCCTCGAGACAGCTCGCGTGGCTCGGGCAGACGCAGCGTCCCTCCTCGGTGGGACGGGTCCTTACCAGCATGTGGCCGGCCTCGGGGTGCAGCATGCCGTGAAGGAGCCTGCCCGCGCACATGACGCCCGCGCCCACGCCGGTGCCGATGGTCACGTAGACGGCGTCCTCGAGCCCCTTGCAGCAGCCGTAGACCACTTCGCCGAGGCAGGCAACGTTCACGTCCGTGTCGTAGGCCACCGGAATCCCGAGGGCGTCGGCGAACGCGGCGCGAAGACCATGGCCTCGCCACGCGAGCTTGGGCGTCTGGAGGATGGAGCCGTAGCGCTCGTCGTTGGGGTCGACGCAGGTCGGGCCGAAGGCGCCGATGCCCAACGCGTCCACATCACGGACGGTGAACCACTCGATCATCTGCGGGACGGTCTCGGCGGGCGTAAGCGTCGGGGTCTCCATACGGTCGAGGACCTCGCCGTCGCCGGACACCACGGCACAGACCATCTTGGTCCCGCCGGCCTCGAGGGCGCCGAGCCTCATTTGCTTTTCGCTCATGTGATCCTCCTTACAAAGGGACGCCCGCAGTCATGGTCAACCGCGGGCGCCCATAACGTTGGCTTGTTTCGAGGCGACCCTACCTGGGCACGCGGTCCTGCCTTGCGGCAAACGGGGCGAGCACGGCGTGCGGCTCGCTTTGGTACCAGTAGGCGACGGTGGAGATGTCGTCCTCGCGCTCGTAGAGCTTGATGTCGTCGTTGCCGAGGTCCTGGAACGTCACGCGCAGGTCCTCCTTGAACGAGATCGGGTCGGGAAGGTGCCACCTGTAGAGGCCGTGCCTGGGCAGCGCGTCGTCGTTGGTCGCGAGCATCGGGTTCGGGTTCGGCTTGCCCGCGCTGAAGCGGTCGCGTGTGGCGTCGCGCGTCGAGCGGTACGGGTAGCCGGCGAACAGCGTGTTGAAGCACTGCGCCTCGGGCAGCGCGTGGGGCGGCCTGTCGAGGAAGGCCCAGGCACCGCCGAAGTAGTCCTCGGCTCCCGTCGAGGTGACCGTGGGGAACTCCTCGTCGCCGTCGAGGAAGAACTTCATCTCGCCCTCGCCCCACCAATAGCGCTCCAGGGCGCACAGGGCCATGTAGGTGCCGACGTAGTAGCCCTTACCGCGCACGCCGTCGAGCACGGTGTAGTCGACGCCCCTGCGGGTGCTGCGCTCGCGGTTAAAACGGGCGTGGAAGTACATGGCGTCGTCCGGCACGTCGGTGAGCGCGTAGTTGAACGTGTAGAAGATGTACTTAATGAACCCGGGGTGCTCGCTCGTAAGCGTGACCTTGGCGTGCTTCCTGAAAGGCATCTCGAAGTAGCAGTTCATGCCGCCCGTCGGGTTCACGCAGATGGGCATCGAGTTGACGATGGCGCGCTCACCGAAGCCGTTGCAGAAGAAGTCGCCGACAGGGCACTCGACCGAGGGGGTCTCCTCGTCGTCCCAGTAGAAGCGCAGCACGAGGTCGCGCATGACGAAGCTGCCGGCGGCGGTCTTGTCGGGGACGGTCATCCAGATGTGGCGGATGATGCCGGGGCCCTCGATGTCCGCGAGCGTGATGGTCTCGCCGGACTCAAGGGGCACGCAGCACGAGCCCTTGCGGCCGACGCCGAGGTGGCTGGCCGACATGGCGGCACGGCCCTTCTCGCCCGTGATGTTCTCGGGGGTGATGGCGCGGCTTTCCTCACCGCCGTGCATCCACACGTCCTTAAGGAACTCTCTCATCGTCGACCTCCTCTATTCGTCGTCTTCGCACTCGGCGGAACTGGCACCGTTCACGTAGACGATCTGCTGGCGCGCCTCGTCGACGAGGGCGTCGAAGTCGAGTTTCTCGTCGGGGCGCGCGAGCGCGACCGTCATGGCGAGCGGGAGGTTGACACCCGCGATCACGTGGATCCGGTCGGAGGCGAAGCGGGAGAAGCGCTGGTTCACGCTGCCGCCGAGCGCGTCGGTGAGGACGACGACCTCGTCAGTGCCCGAAAGAGCCGCCTCGACCGCCGCGTCGAGCCCCTCGCCGTTGTCGTTCACGTAGGCGCACACGGCGTTGACGGCGTCGCTCTTACCCGTAAGGAACTCGAGGGTGTCCTTGAAGCCCTGGGCGAGAAGGGAATGGCTCGCCACAACTATCTTTCTCATTGATTCACCAATCTCTTGGGTCGAAGCTAGGCGAGGATGCCAGCGGCGGAGGCGACCATCGCGAGGACGATCACCACGAGGATGAGGACCGTCATGCTCGCGTTCTTCTTGGTAAGAAGGTAATACGCGCTTCCCGTGATGGCGGCGGGGATCATGGCAGGCAGGATCTTGTCGAGCAGCGGCTGAATCTCCATCGAGACGTCGCCGAAGCTGAAGCTAATCGGGCAGGTGACGCCGATGACCGAGGCGATGAGGCAGCCGACCACGGTGAGGCCGAGCACGGAGGCGGCGGCAGTGAGGTTGGGAAGCTTCTCGCTGAAGTCGGTGACGAGCTTCACGCCCTGCTTGTAGCCGAACTCGAGGGCGTGCATGCGGACCCAGAAGATGGCCAAGATGAGCGCGAACCAGATGCCGGCTCCCACGGGGTTGCCCTCGATGGCCATGTAGGCGGCGATGGAGCCCATGATGGTCGGGATCATGGTCATGAGCAGGGAGTCGCCGACGCCGGCGAGCGGTCCCATGGTGCCGATCTTCAGGTCTTGGACGGCGTCCGCCGCCGCTAGGCCGTCGCGTTCCTCCATGGCCACGCAGGCGCCAAGGATGATGGCGGCGAGCCAAGGCTGGGTATTGTAGTAGCGGAAGTGGTTGTTGAGCGCTTGCTTATAGTCCTCGTCGTTCGTGTAGATCTTCCTCAGGACCGGCGAGAGGGCGTAGGCGACTGAGGCGCCCTGCTGGGTCTGGTAGTTGAAGGTGCACACGCTCATGAGCCAGCGCCAGTTCGCGTTGCGCAGATCCTTCTTGGTGACCTTGTAGCCGGAGGGCTTGCCCTCGGCGACGGCGGTGATGTTCTCGTTTTCCATGGTTACTCATCCTCTCCGATGAAGGCGTCTGCGGAAGCGTGGGCGGCGAGCTCGGTGTCCCTCTCGGCACGCTGGTAGAACGCGATCGCGAGGGCAACGCCGACGATGGCGGCGCCGATGATGGGCACGTTCAGGAAGGCCGAGAGGAAGAAGCCGACGAGCAGGTACTGGAAGTACTTGCCGGTGGGCATGTAGCGGAGCAGCATGGCGATACCGATGGCCGGGAGCATCTTGCCGGCGAGGGTGAGGCCGGAGAGGAACCACTGAGGCATGACCTCGAGGAGCCAGTTGACGGCGGGCTGGCCGAGCGTCACGGAGACAAAGACGGGCAGGGCGGCGCACAGGCCGAAGAGCGCGGGGCAGACCCACAGGATGGCGTTCATCTGATTGAACTTACCCTCGTTGCAGAACTTCTGGGACTTCTCGACGACGAAGCCGTTGAGGATCTTGACGATGACGTCGAGCTGGATGCCGAGCATGCCGACCGGCAGGCCGATGGCGAGGCCCGTGTCCGCGCCCAGGGTCACGCCGTAGGCGGTGGCGATGATGGCCATCGTGCCGTAGTCGGGAATCGACGAGCCGCCGAAGCCCGCGACGCCGAGCTGCATGAGCTGGATGGTGCCGCCGATGACGAGGCCGGTCTGCCAGTCGCCCATGACGACGCCGGTGATAAGGCCCCAGAAGACGGCATAGTTGACGAAGATCATCGGGATGCCGTAGTAGTCCACGTGCTTGATGAAGGCCAGCAGGGTCAAAAGGACGACCTGCAGGATAGTGAAGTTGACCATGATCCCTCCTTAGATGAGGTCGGCGACGGAGACGGGCTTGTCGGCGGGCACGAACTGTGCCGTCACCTTGACGCCGCGGGCGATGAGCGCCTTGTAGCTCTGGACGTTCTCGGCGGAGGCATAGGCGCGCTGGGTGAGCTGGACGCCGCCCTCCTTGACGAGCGAGCCGCCGACGATCAGCGACGGGAGCTCGATGCCCGACTCGACCAGGTGAAGGATCGTCTCGGGCTCCTTGGCGATGACAAAGACCTTCTCGCGGTCGTACTTGCCCGCCGCGAAGTTCTTGAGCGCGGTCTGCTCGGAGATGATCGAGACGGCCATGCCCGCGGGGCGCGCCATCCTCATAGTGGACTTCAGGACCTCGTCGCCGGCGACCTTGTCGTCGATGACCATGACTCGGGTCGCGCCCGACACCGGGGCCCACTGCGTCACGATGATGCCGTGAAGCAGGCGATTGTCGATTCGTGCCATAACAACACTCATGTTTGCTCCTATCAAATGAAGTTTTACGTTCGGTACTGCCTCGGCGCTATCCGGATTCGCGCCGGGCAAGGGGTTATCGGATTATTGAGGACGCGCAGTCAGCTTGCGGCGGCGCGGGGAAGGTCACTCGTCGAGCAGGAGGTCCGAGGAGCCGAGGCGCTCTTCTCGCGCCGGGGCGGCGCTCACGCTTATGTAGTCGAAGACATATGCGATCTCGCTTACGGGAACCTCTACGCGATAGCGCGTCGAGATGCTCGAGAAGCTCTGCCTGAAGGACTCGATGAAATCGGCACGCTCCTCCTCGAAGCGGTCCTGGCCAACGTAGGTCTCAATGGGGTTTCTGGTAACAAGGCGCTCGACGAGACAGCAGAGGTGGACGTAGAGCCCAATGATGGCGTTGCTGCCGATCTTCTCGCCTGTCCTGCGCTGAAGCTCGTGCACGGCGCTCTCGATCTCGTGGAATAGCCGCTCCGGGTCGAGGATGGTGATGGAGCGGATGACGTTCTGCAGCGTCATGTTCGAGAGCAGCTTCTCGTGGAAAGAAGAGAGCTCGGAAGCGTCAAGCCACCTGCCGAACACGGCATCAACCTTAGAGGCGGACGCCGTCGACATGATGTCCTCGAGGGCGACGAAGGGGACGGAGGCGACCCCGGGGTCTCCCGTGCCGATGACGGCGCAGACGCGGTGCTCGGAGAAAACGGCGTCATTCGACCCGTTCGCGACGAGCTGCTTGAAGGGCCTCGTGAGCAGGCGCGCGCCTATGGTGCGCGGGAGGCTCTGCGAGACGAGCTGGCGTATCCTCTCCGCGGCGTCGACCCCGGACTCGGAGCAGAAGACGATGGCGTCCTCACGGTTGACGCGCTCGATCACCTTGCAGTGCGTCACGCACGCGGCGGTCGCATCGCCAAGAACCTCGGCGATGGACTTGCCGCCGAGCAGCCCGACCCCGATCTCGAGCGCAAGACCGGTAGAGACGTTGTTCACCACGCCGATAGTGGAGTCGGTAACGTTCTCGAGGGCCTTATAGGCCTCCTCCAAGGAGCCCATGTCGACGAGGAACACGACCCCGGTGCAGTAGGAATGGCGGTCGACGAGGCGCTGGAGCGGACCGACGATGTCCTTCAGCTGCTGGTCGTAGGGCATGTCGACAGCCTCGTACACATGCATGCCGAGCATACGGTTCGCCGCGTCGGCGATGCTCGTCGCCGTTGAGTAGCCGTGGGACAAGATGACGCAGAGCGTCCGAAGGGCCTTCGCATCGCGAGACTCCGATGCGACGCACAGCGTCAGAAGCGTCTTCGTGAAGTGATCGAGCGAGATTCCCAGCGCCCCTTCCACGTCTGCGGCGACCTGATCGGAGACGCTCGAGGCAAACGGTAATTCGGAGGTCACGGCACCGAGGAGATGGGAGATTTGCTCCGCACAGGCAGACTTTCGCTTAGCCAGGCCGATGCCCGGCCACAACTGCAGGCAAATCTCCTGGGCCAGTAGAAAAGCGACCTTCCTCGAAAGCTCGATGCCATAAGAAGAGCCTGCGTCGGCAAGGACCGCGCCCACGATGCGCTCGAAGGCGCGCAACCTCGAGGAGGTAACGCCGCGGCCGAAGATCAAGTGATCCTCAACGCCGCGCACAGCGGAGACAGCTTGCGAGACGAGCTCGGAGACAGAGAGCTCCCCGGCGCAGAATCGCTCATCGAGAGAGCACAGGGCATCGAGCGCCTGCTCGACCGGCCCTGTGCTCTCGGCGGCATCCAGGGACGCGTCGATCAGAACGCCATCGTCGGGCTGTTGATCGATCTGCGCGGAGGAGAGGAGTCCGCTGGGAAGAAGATACGGGCGAACGACGACGTAGTCGCCCTCGCGATTGAGGAACGCTTTGGCGCAGCAGTTCGTCACGCAGGCGCGCAAGCCGGCGATGTTATCGGAAAAGTCCGCGTTCACGAGGCAACGGTATGCGCCGCGGCTGATCTTCACATCAGAACCGATTCGGCACCCCTCGCTGCGCAGGAAGCTCAAGATGAGATCCTCGCGCTCCTCGGGGGTCCGCTCCTTGAGTGAGGGGACGCGGGCACAGATGGGCATTTTGCTGTAGGCCGAGGAAACCTTCAGGTCATCGGCGGAAAGCGTCGTCGAAAGAACGAGGCGAGCGCGCGGCGCATCCTGGGAGGCATCGAGCCCGAGGGCCGTCGCAAGGCAGTGCTCCATCGCAGAGGGAGAGAGTGCCTCGATGCCGTTAACACAAACCACACCCCCGCGCGATTTCGCGATCGACTCGTCAAGAAGCCCGTTGAACGAGGCGGCGTCCGGGACCCCGGCGCAGTCGATGCGCACATAGGAGGAGTCGCGGGACAGCAAGCCCTGGTTCTTGCCGTACTCGTACACAAGGCGAGAAAGGAAAGACTTGCCGACACCCACGCCGCCGCTCAAGAGGATGGGTAGGCCGAACGGAGGGTACTGAACCGCAGCCTTGCACTGCTCGACAACGGAGCTGAGGCTCAGGTCGAAGCCCACGGCACGCGCGAAGTCGCGGTGATCGGCGATTCCCGTCGCCTGGATGAGGTCGGCGAGCGAGGCGTACTCGCTTGCAGAGAGCTTTACCTGAAAACGCTTCTGGAACGCGCGGCGATGAAAATAACGGACAGGCCTGCCCGCCACCTTAACCACAAGGCCGGCGCGAACAAGGTCGTTGAGGTACTGGCTCGCCAGGCTCCTGGAGATGATGAGCGTCTCGGCGATGTCGGAGGTGGACAGACGGGCAAGGTCGTCGAGCGAGACGGCAGAGGTGAGGGCCTCGAGATGCTCGAGAATCCTGTCCCTCATGTCGACAGGTTTCTTTGCCAAGCTGTCCTGTGCGGTCTTGTCCATGACTTCTTACCTCCTTGTACAAGGAGTATAAGGGGAACACAGAGAACGGAAGGGGGCGCGTGGGGGAATCAACAGCCCCGAGGAGAAGTTCACCACTTGAGGGGCAGAAAACAACGGCCATTGAACATTCAGGGCCGACGCTCAACACTTCGGCTCGACACTTCGCTTTGGAAAGGGACCTGCGCGATGGTGCAGCCCTCCATCTCGCAGCACAGGTCGCCGAAGGTCGCGAGGATGCGCTCCTTCTGTTCCGTGGGCGAGACGGCTCGGTGGGCAAGGTCCTCTCAAAAGGGGTCGTCCGACGCCGCAAGACCTCGATGACCGACTACCGCCTCGAGCAAGTGGCGGATTACCTCTGCACCATCGAACTTGCCTTGGTCAAGTGCGAGGCCAAGGAGAACGGTGAGACGTACAACAAGTTCTTCGGAGGTATAGGCTCTTTCAAGAGGAACTGGCTCAAGCAAGCCCGCAACAAGCGGATATAGCTGGTCTCGCGGTTTCGCAAGGAACGGTCAGCTCTCCTCTGGCGAGGAATCCCGGGCGACGTGCTTCGAGCAGCGGAAGCTGAAGCGCAAGCAGAAGCAGCGCGGGCAATGATCGGTGCCGATATGGGCCCAGACGTGAACAGTGCTACGTCCCCTGTTCACGGGGCGCGAAACCGCAAAGGTTGCACAGAGGTTGCAAAATAAGAAGCCCCCGACCTGTTTTCGCAGGTCAGAGGCTTGAAATCAACGAATATCGTTTACTCCCACTCGATAACGGGTGCCGCAGGTAAATGAGGCGCTCGTTTTACCTCAGTCCGTTCTATCAGGCATTCTCCCATCGCCGTTTGATACTCATTTGGTCCTCACGCCGGCTAATCTGACCACAATTAGGGCAGGGCATACCCCTTCTTAAATCGCTCGTCAAAGGGACAGAAATCGCTATAGACATAGCCGTCAATAAGCGATGAACCGTTCGGTTGGCGTATCTCATGCTGCCGGAACTTCTCGACATAGCCATCGGACTTATCGTGCTCGAAATAGTCGAACTGATCAAGCCACTCGTCGTATTCATCGGCCTGCTTCACGCGCGTTTCGTACCTCTTCGCCCATTCAAAAAGAAAAGAGTCGGGAACAGGCGCTCTCGCTAGAAGCGCCGGCCCCTCTTCCAGTTGAAGCGGAATCAATCCATATGAAGCCGAGAGCTGAAATAGCGCATGAGCAGCTTGAACAGGACTACCGAAATCGGTAAATACAAGCGCTCCCCTCTTCACCTCAAGAGCGCTGGACAGTTTTTGAAGCGCCGCATATTTCGGCACCCTAGCCCCCTGTTCATACGAACGTAGCGTTGCGAGGGAGAGATCAGCCTCTCGGGCCAAATCCAGCTGGGTCTTTGCAGGGGTACACCGCGCCCTTAGCTCGGGCAGCTTCTTGGACTGCATCCTATTTTGCCAAGGCGTAATCGGCACCCAAGAATCTCGTGGATCATATTCGTATCGGAGGGGGAACTGGGACGGATCAAAGTCGGCTGAGAAGTTGTCCTTCCATCTTTCATAGTCGTCTCGATCGGAGTCGCTCTCAATTTGAGCATACTGAGCTGCCCACTTCTTTAGAAAAGACTCCATGAAAGGCGAAGTCGGCTTGAGCGCTGAATAGCGCTCGTTTGCAACAGGCTCGAACCCATATGTCGCGGCAAATTGGAAAAAAGCCTGAGCAATCAGGTCAGTATCGTTGAAATCATAAAAATGGAGCGCCTCAGCCCGTATGCCATAGGCGTTCGCAAGCCCCTCCAAATGCTCTTCCTTCGGGGCAGACTTCATGAGCTCGTAGTTCCTCAAGGCCGACTCCGAAATGCCTGCCGCCTGAGCGGCGACCTTTCGTGTCCATTTTCGCGCCGAACGGAGGCGGAGCAGTTTCTCGGACAGCCGTAGCCTTCCCCAGCGCTTGCTCGTTTGTTCCCACTCCCTATCGGCCACAAATGACGTCAGGGTCTCTTTGGCAGCACCGATGCGATCGACGGCAGTCATCCAGATACACCTCCGAAGAAATACTGTTCTCAAGTCTACATGCGAAATCTCATGCATACAAAAAATGTAGGAGATGTGACTTAATCTGCAAAATTACACTTTCCGTAGTAGGTCATACGTTTTTTGGACATAATCAAGACGAGGGGCAATCGGTGCCCCGCTCTGGAAAGGAGACTACATATGACACGTCAGCTTATCGGCGCGGAGGAGGTTGCCGAGATCACGGGCATGAGCAAGTCTTATGCGTTCAAGCTGATTAAGACCTTGAATGCAGAACTTGCAGCTCAGGGAATCATGACCATCCCCGGGAAGGTTCAGCGCTCGTACTTCGAGGCACGGCTTCTCTCCGCCCCTTCCAAGCAGAGGGCGGCGATGGCCCATGTCAGTTAACCGAGACAAGAAGCGCGGGACCTGGACGGTCGAGGCTTGGTACCGCAACTCTTTAGGCGAGCGCCACAAAAAGACGAAGCGCGGATTCGCTTCCAAGAAGGAGGCCGTCGCTTGGGAGCGCAACTTCCTCGCGTCCTGCAACGAGCGCGTCGAGATCACCGTCGAGGCCTTCGTCAAGACCATGTACACCCGCGACGTCTACCCTCGGCTGCGCGTTGGAACCAAGCTCACCAAGGATGCCATCATCGACAAGTACATCCTCCCGGTCTTCGGTAAGATGCGCCTTTGCGACGTCAAGGCCGCAGACGTTGTGCGTTGGGAGAATTGGCTCCTTGAGCAGGGCCTGTCGCAGAGCTATCTCCACACCATCTGCAACCAGTTCTCAGCCATTTTCAACCACGCCGTCCGCTTCTACCGCTTGCCCCAGAACCCCATGCTGGCGGCGGGAAAGGTCGGCTCCAAGCGTCCCGAGAAGGAGATGCTCTACTGGACCCCTACCGAGTTCAAGCTCTTCTCCCAGGCCATCGAGGATAAGCCCCTCATCTACCTCGCTTTCCTGACGCTCTATCTGTCGGGTTGCCGCGAGGGCGAGCTCCTTGCCCTTCGTCCGGAGGACATCGACTTCGGGCTCAACGTCATCCGCATCCGCCGCTCCTATGCCCGCGTCAAGGGCGAGGACGTTATCGGCCCACCCAAGACGCGAGCCTCGAAGCGCGACATTGTCATGCCGAGCCTCCTTCGCGAGGAACTGCGCGACTATCTGGCAGCACATCCCGAAATCGTTCCTACCGACCGACTCTTCCCCATCACAAAACATGCGTTGTCGCATGAGATGAAGAGGGGTTGCGAGCTCTCGGGCGTGAAGCGCATCCGTATCCACGACATCCGCCACTCCCACGTGAGCGCCCTCGTCAACAGCGGCTACTCGCCCACGGCGATCGCCGATCGCATGGGCCACGAGACCGCCGAGGTCACGGAGATGTACTCGCATCTCTTCCCCTCGACGCAGCACGATCTAGTGGAGGCCCTTGATGGGATGATGTCGGATGTCTAAGCCGATTATGGACGCCAAGGGGCGCCGCCGCTGCAAGACCATCGCCTTCCGCATGTCGCCCGCAGAGGCGGACCAGCTCGACCTCCGCGTCGCCCTGAGTAGCCTGTCAAAGCAGGAGTACATCACGAAATGCTTGCTTGAGGGCACTTTCACCGTGGTCGCGACCACCCGCATGCGCAAGGCGGTCAAGGAGCGCGTGGGGCCCGTCGTAACGGAACTCCGGCGTATCCGGCGCGCGGCAGACATGGACGACGAGCTCGTCGAGTCGCTTGAGACGCTTGCCGCCTTCGCCGAATCGTTCGCGCCCGAGCGTTCCCCCGTGGAACTCGAAGACGCACTTATCGCAAACCTCGGGATAGACGACGGCCTCCCCGACCAAAGCTCGGCCGTCGCCCAAAATCATGAGTCCACACATAAGGAGGACCCCATCGATGAATCTTAGCATGATGAATTCCGCCCGGCGCCGCACCATCCTGCGCGACCACGGCCTCGACCATCCCCTGACAGAGGAAGAGCTGGTCGAGCGTCTGGTCGACACGGAGCTTCGCCTTAGCCGGCTCGAAGTGCTCGTCTTCGGCAGTGCCTGCCCCATCAACGGCCCACGACGCCCCCAGTCTCGCGAGGAGGTGGCCTGATGGGTGCGCAGAAGCACGACGACGTCCTTGGGCCGCAGCCTCCAGAGCGCCGCTCCCCGCCGACGGTCAACGAGATCGTCGAGGAGCTCAAGTCCCTCCCCTTGAACGTCGGCTACAACCGGCTCGCAAACGAGCTTTTCAAGACCGGCCCTCTGCCCTGGGACGCGGATGCGAGGGAACGCCGGTGGCGCGACAGCGACGACGCGCGGCTCTTCGCCCTCCTCCAGCAGACCATCTCCCTCCAGAAGGAGAAGTTCATGTTGCTCGCATTGACCATCGTCGCCGAGGACAATGCCTACGATCCGCTCGTCGCCATGCTCGACGCCCTCACCTGGGACGGCATCCCGCGCGTAGGGACGCTCCTCAATGTCTACCTTGGTGCGGAGAGGAGCGTATACGTCTCGGAGGTCGAGCGCATCTTGTTCTGCGAGGGCATCGCCCGCGCCTACAGCCCGGGCTGCAAGGCCGATTACATGCCCATCCTGTGCGGCGCCGGGGGTATCGGCAAGTCGTCCTTCGCCCGAGGCCTCGCCATCCGCGACGAGTACTTCACGGACTCCGTGATCAACCTCGGCGACGTCAAGCTCACGGGCGAGCAGAACCGGGGCAAATGGATCGTCGAGGTCCCCGAGCTCAACGGGATGTCCGAGCGCTCTATCGAGAGCGTGAAGGCTGGGGTCACCCGTCAGGTCGATGAGTTCCGAGGGGCCTATTGCCGCAGGACGGAGGCGTTTCCCCGGCGCGTGGTCTTCGTCGGTACCACGAACGAGGCAGACTTTATACGCGAGCGCTCAAGCGGCGCAAGGCGCTTCCTCCCGTTGCTCTGCGGCATCGAGCGCACTGAGAAGTCCGTCTTCGATGAGGACTTCCCGGCCGCAATCCGCCAGGCATGGGCAGAGGCCCGCACGTGGATGAGGACGGGCGATGTCCGCTTTTCGACCGTCCTAACACCTGAGATGGAGACCGAGGCGGCCGCACAGCGCGGACGCTTCGTCGAGGAGGACCCCTGCGTGCAGAAGGTCCTCGCGTATCTCCCCGGCAACACCGACCGTCCCATGTGCACGTTCGAGATTCTCGACAAGGCCCTCCACCTCGAGAAGACCAAGGCCAACTGCAAAATGGTCAGCCGCATCCTGTCGTCGCAGTGCCCGGGATGGGCCCCGGGCAACAAGCGCCTCTGTCCCCCGTACGGAAAGCAGCGCTGTTGGGTGTACCGGGAGACGGATTAGGGCCGATAGAGGTGCCGCAACATGCCGTTGCGGCACCTCGGTCGCCCCCCTCACCTGCAAAGTCTCTCGATGGTGCCAAAGGTGCCATAGGCCCAGAAACTCTTTCCTGTTCTTTGGCACCTTCGGCACCGCAACGTTTCGCCGCAGCTAGAAGCATCATCAGCAAAGACCCTCAAATGAACCACCGGTACCCATACGGCACCGGCAGAGAGGAAAACCATGATGGAACTTGTCAAGAAAACCAAATCGCATCTCGACGACCTCCTCGGGACCGTCCCCAAGCACAAGGACGACGCCGTCGGCTCCGTGCTCTCCCATCTGCTGGAGTCCGACCCCGACCTGGGCTTCGCACGCGCGGCGCGGCCCGTCGAGCATCCGGGCTTCACGCGCATCGTCCGTGCAGGAATCGCCTACTACGCGAAGCCTGATTTCAAGATTCTGAACCCGTTCAAGGAAGGCGGGAACGGCGTCTACTTCGTCAAAGGCAGCAACGACGACCCGACCGGCATCTTCTTCACCGATGCCTACCGCGTCAACGATGCAGAATACGGCGACGCCATCGAGGCCTACCTCTTCGCCTACGGCATCCCCCGCGATGACCTCGCCATGATGCCCGTCACCTTCTGGCCTAAGACCTACGAGCGCACGCCCGAGAACATCGCCGCCCTCCGCGCTGTCGGCGCGCCCCTCCCGAACGAGGGACTCTAAGATGGCCATCGGAAAAGACGGGTCGAAGGTCATGAGCCTCCGACTCCCTAACAAGGCGTATCGCCGCCTCCACGCCTACGGGGTTTCAAAGGATCTTAGCGACAGTGCAGCCGCCCGCGAGCTCATCGCCGCTGGGCTCGCCTCCGACGGCCTGGCGCTCTACTCCACCGAGCTCGGAACCTATCTGCGCGGCGTCATGCAGCCACTGCTGGAGCAACTCGACCGCACGCTCGGCGAGCGCAACGCCGAGCAGGAGGACCGCATCGCGCGCGTTGTGCACCGCGCCACGCGTGCCTCGATCGTCGCAGCAATCGCCGCCGTCGAGATCGAGAAGGGCACGTTCAATGGCCTGGACGGCGTGAGCGCCTCGGACATCTACGCCGCCTACGACAAGCAGGCCGGCCTCATGCAGCGCGGCATGACGCTCTCGGAGGCGAGGGAGCGCCTTTCAGATGGCAAGTCGTAGCAGCCTCATTGTGAACGCCCGTGTGCACCTCTCCGGGTCGCGCGGGCGTTCCGCCGTCATCACCAACAACGTCGAGTACGTCGCCACGCGCGAGGGGGCCGACAAATCCGCCACCGTCGACGATCTCAGGCGCTCCGAGCTCGCCGAGAGGATGGGGATCGTCGGCTACTGCGCCGAGAGGCCCGGGTCGACCGCGCTCTTCGACCAGAACGGGGCCGTCCAGCTCCGCACGGCCCGCAGGGAGCTCGAAAAGGCCGACGGTGCGATTGCCACCGTTGTGCTCAGCGTCCGCAGGGACGAGGCGTGCGAGCTCGATCTCGCATGCAAGGAGGACTGGCAGCGCTTCTGCCGCCGAAACCTCACGCCGGCGCTTGCCGAGGCAATGGGCATCCCCGAGTCCAGCGTCCGTTGGGTAGCCGCCGAGCACGAGAACCACCCGAATTCCAAGCACGTGCACGTTATTGCCTGGTCGTCCGACGGCTCGTTCGATTCGCTCATGGCCCGCAACAGGCTCGACCGGGCAAGGAACGCGCTCACCGACGCGGCCCTGGTCCCGGCGCTCGCGGCCGAGCACGAGGCCCGCGACCTCGCGAGGTCGCGGGCGGTCGACGCCGTCCGCCATATCCCCGCCGATGAGATTGGCGTCACGCTGCCTGCGGACGGCCGCATCTCCTACGCGCACCTCCGCCGCTGGCACCCAGATGTCGCCAAGGCCGTCGATGCCGCAATCGAGGAAGCAGGGTCGAGGCACCCTGAAATCAAGGAGGCGAGCGCGGCTTACCGCGAGTCCGTGGAGCGCTGCGCCGGCCTCAAGGGGCTCGAAGGTGTTGCGCAGGACCGCTACTTGAACGACGCCATGCACGAGCTACGCGCGCGCCAGGGCAACGCCCTGCTGAGGGTCATCGCACCCGACCGGGCAACGGACCCCGAAAGGGAACCGATAAGGTCCGCAAGGCCGGACGACGGGCCCGCAACGGAGCGCAAGCGCATGAGGCCGCTCGTCGGCGAGGTCCGCGCCTGCGTCACCGGAAAAGACCTGGAGGGCGCGCGAGAAGCCGTCCGCGAGCGCGGGCCCATCCCGGAGAGATGCCTCCGGTCGTGCCCGTCCTACGCGCTTTCCATGGCAAAAGCCCCCGTTGCTGTGGGCAGGGCCCTTGCCAAAGCGCTCGCGTCCGCAACAGAGGGTCCCAAAGGCAAGAAGGACCTGTCAGACGAAGTCGGCCAGAAGGCCGAGCGCGCGCTCGCGAGGGCGCTCGCAGCCGCCGTATCGGCCGCGATCAGGGGCGATGCGGCGGGCATCGTGCTCGACTCAGCGAAAACAATAGTGAAGGGAATGATTCTATGAGCAAGCAGAAGAGCTTCAACGTCGACGAGGGCGCGCACCTCAAGCGCTGTGTCGCCGCCGGCGCGGCCGCTGGGGCCGCGATCGCGCTCGTCCTGCTGCCGGCGGCATGGCGCTGGCTGGAAGCATGGGTCGTCGGCATCGCCGCGACGCTCACGAGCTTCGGGATGGCCGCAGTGCCCGAACTCCCCGGCACCATGTTCCAAAACCCGCTCGAAGTCCTGCCGGAGCTGATCCGGGACGATGTCTTCCTCGTGGGGTGCGCGGCAACCCTCACTGTCTCAATAGCCGTCGGCATCTGGAGCCATCTCGACTGGTCGCGTTGGTTCCACGACGGGACCTGGGTCGGCGGGCGTCGTGCGCCGGGCGCGCCCATCCACGGCGACGCGAGGCTCGTCTCGGCGCACAGCGAGCTTAAGCGCAGGAGCGAGTCATGGCAGGAGGGCGGCAAGCCCTCGGGCGGCACGTTGGTCGTGGGCGAGATCGGGAGGAGCGTCAGGCTCATCGACTCGGTCCATGCCTGCGTCCTCGCCGAGAGCGGCGAGGGCAAGAGCCGCCGCGTCGCCATTTTGTCAGCCTTGGCAAACTTTGAGCAAGGCCGCTCCCTCATCATCAACGACATCAAGGGCGAGCTCAGGGCCTTCCTTGAGCCTGTGTTCGAGAAGACGGGCACTCACCGCATCGTCGACGTGATGTTCGACGCGCCTGCATCCTCAGTACGATTCGATCCGCTCGAGAGGGCAAAGGAGGCCTTTGGGGCGGAGGGGGCCGGCGGCTGTGCACGGGAGCTGCGTGAGCTCGCACGCTGCATCGTGCCCGCGCCGTCGAAAAGCCAACCGTTCTTCTACGACGGCGCTCGGAACCTCTTCGTCGGTATCTCCCTCGCCCTCATCGAGGACGCGTCCATCCCGGAAGACGAGAAGACCGTCATGTCCGTCGCTGCCGCGATCTCGCCGTCGGGCGACCAGGGACCGCTTGACCGCATCGCCGCCCTGGCGGCGTCTTTGCCCGCGGAAGACCCCGCGCTCCCCTTCCTCGGCGGGCTCAACGGTGAGCACGGGGGCGGGCCCGGCATCGTCTCGACCTTGAGCAACTGCCTCACCGAGTACGTCGACGGCAACGTGGCTCGGATGCTCCACGATGACGAGTGCGGCCTCGGGGGCATCGGCGAGGAGCCCACGGTGGTCTTCATCTCATCATCCTCTGCAACGGGCAACTACAAGCGACTCGTCCAGACGTTCGTTTCCCAAGCGCTCTCGGCGCTGCGCTCCTGCGCCGCGGGCCATGCCGGGCGCTGCCCCGTCGAGACCGTCCTCCTCCTCGATGAGGCGGCCTCCCTCGGCCGCAACGAGAGGATCGTCCAGGACCTGGGAGAGATGCGCTCGGAAGGCGTCCATGTTCTCTGGTTCTGTCAGTCGCTCCTCCAGCTCCAGTCCGTCTCCGGCTACAGCCGAGAAGAGGCCGAGACGATTCTCGACCTCCTCAAGGACAAGGTCGTTCTCTCCTGCTCCAACCTCGACACCGCGCGCAAGCTCTCGGAGTCGATGGGCTCCTACACGGCGGTCGCGCAGTCCACGAGCCGAACTAAGGGAACGAACACCGGCTCGACGGGCACGAGCGAGGGACTCGTGCGCAGGCCGCTCATCACGCCCGACGAGCTCCAGCGTTGGACCGGCCGCGAGACGGGAGCCCTCGTGATCCACGACGGCGTACCCATGGCCTTCCCCAGCAGGGACGTTACCGAGACTTTCGTGGGACCCATGCTCGGGATGACGTCACCCGATGCCGAACGAACACTCATGGAGCGATCAACCGCTCGCCGCAAGATCAGGAACGAGACGGCACCGAGGGTTTGGCGGGGCCCGACCGCCCCCGACGCCACGTCGACAGCGCCGACGAAGCCGAAAACGGCCGCAGGTTACGTTCCCGAGGGCTTCTAGCCGCGTAATCGCCCATATCCAGCGGAAACGCCCCAATCAACTACGCACCCGCGCCCGCGCGCTACACGTGGATGCGGGTGTTTTTCGTTTTAGGCGCAGGCATCTACCTGCGCTTTCGAACTCGGCTCGCCGAGTTGCGCCGTTTGCCTCCGGCGAAACGTAGTGGAGCCTTATCCTGCACCGCCGATTCGTGGCGGAAATAGAAGTCAACAGGTCTCGCGATATTCGAATAGCATAAAGAGAAGCAGCACCGCGCATCCACAGATTTTTTCAGCGATCCGTCACCGAGTCACCCCGTAAACAGGTCGGAATCGAAAAACTCCCTTAGAGAAACACCAAGGCCCCTTGCTATGCGCTCTATGTTCTCGATCGAGATGTTCCGTTTCCCGGTTTCGACCTCGGCAAAATAGGTTCGAGACATCTCTATCGAGTACGCAAGGGCTTCCTGGCTGTATCCAAGAGCGTTTCTCAATTCCTTGATGCGAAGTCCGACTTTCATTTTTGCATCTAGCTGAGTCATTGGTACCTCCCGACTGGTGGTGCCAATGATTTGAGTCGGACCTATATGAGTCACACCTATATAAGTGACAATTTGCAATACAATGCTCACGTGGCCCTTTTCCAGGTTGAAGGGATCGCCGTAAGTACCATCTATGAATCAAAGGAGAACTGCCATGGCGATGAATGTATCCCGGCGCGGCTTTTTGGGCGCTGTCGGACTGATGTCGATTGCCGGATTGAGCGGCTTGAGCGGATGCGGACCGACGGGAGTGAAGGGAAAGACGCTCTATTACATATCGGTCTGCGACAACGTCGCCCTCGGGAAGATGACGAATAACAAGCTGGGTTCCGAGACGACGATCACCTTCGACGACGGGGACGGCTGGCATTACGCAGGGTCGTTCGAGTCCTCGGGAACGTGGAGGCAGGAAGACGAGAACATCGTATTGAGCTCAAGCGAGCTCGGTACCCTGACGCTCAAGAAGGCCGACGATGCGGATGCCTATATCCCCTCTGGCGACGAGGAGTACGGCGAGCGCTATTTCCTGAGCGAGGACGATGCGAAGAAGTACTACGAGGACTACACCGGCAAGGCGGTCGCCCGCGTCAAAGAGCTGCTTGAATCGCAGGAATGGGAACGCTCGAACCGGCCGGAGTCCATGGCGAGCCCCGAGGAGATCAACTTCGACAGCGGAAAGATCGCATTCAAGAAGGCGTCGTATAACCAAAAGGGCTATCTGTTCACTCAAGGTCCCAGTGATGACGAATGGGCCGCATCGGACCATTCGGGAAAGTACAGCCTCACGGTCAAAGACCAGAGGGCGAAGGATACCGACTCGACACCGCGCCCGCTCGTTTACAAGGGCGAGCTGACGGCCGATGGGGCGTCGGTGGCCTATACCCTCGAGAAACGTAACGACAGCCTGGTTCTGAAGCTGGGAGAGACGATGTATGACCCGGTGTTCACGAATGGAAAATAGCGGTCGAATCAAGCTCTTCGGGCGCGAGTTCTCCCGTAAACAGGTCTGCGCGGTTGGTGCAGGAATCCTCTGTGCGGCGCTTCTCATCGGCTGCGGGGCTTACGCTATCTCACATGCCAGTTGGACGGGAGATTCCAATGCCCCTGCGGTGTCGCAGTCGAAGGACGATGAGGAGCAGGACATGGTGCTATCCCTTGAGGTGAAGGCTGACGGCTGGGATGCGGACACCTCCACGCCCGTCATCGCCCATATAGAGGATGCGGACGGGGAAGTGGACTTCTACACTGCTATCGCCGCGAACAAGCAGGTGACCGTGAAGGTCGGTGAGTCCGGTACCTATACCGTCACATTCATCTCACCGGTGAACGCCGACGGCTCAATCTATAAGGTGCCATCGAAGAAGGTTACCGCCGGAAAAGCCGACAAGACAGTTGCCACAGGCGTGACTTTCGATAAGGTGGATGCGGACAAGGTAACGAAAGATGACCTGACAGCCATCGCCAAGGACGTTGCGGAAGCCGTGAAGAAGGGCGATTCCACCCTGACCGGTGACAAGGGCGCTGAGGTTGTGAAGAAGTTCGAGAACAACATCAAGAAGAACCCGAACGCCGATGCCGATGCCGTCGAGAAGGAGAGCGAAAAGGCGCAGGAGACGGCCAAGGAAGAGAAGTCCGACGCGAAGACCCCGGAAACTTCCGACAGCAAGAAGAGCGATTCAGGCTCATCCAACGGCTCCAAGAAGGATAATGGGAAGACCACAGGCAGCTCCGATAATTCTGGAAACAAGAGCAATTCATCTTCCAAGAAAGACGAAGGAAAATCCGATAGCAAGCCGAGTGGCGGCAACAGCAGCAACTCCGGCTCAAACACCAATTCAGGCAGTTCATCGAAAAAGGATGACACCCCGGCGCATGTTCATAAGTATGATATCTACCATCCTGCGGTGACTCATACGGAGAAGGTGTACCATCCCGCAGTGACCCATACGGAGAAAGTGTACCATCCCGCAGTGACCCATACGGAAGAGCGCTCAATTTGCAACGGCTGCGGAGCAGATATCACGGGCAATGAACAAGCTCATGCGTATAATGCACTTATGGCAGGCAATAAAGCATGTGGCGCATATCATACGGTATACAATACCGTAACAGATTCTGCGGCATGGGAGGAAACGGTTACGATTACAGATTCTGCGGCATGGGAGGAAACGGTTACGATTACAGATTCTGCGGCATACTACACTTGTTCCTGCGGTGCCACGAAGTAGCGGAAGCCGCCGAATTCTAGGCCGTAGCGGTCAAGCATCAGGTTGAGTTCTGTTGATGCCGCCGGACGCACGCGCTCCGGTATCCTCCATGTCCCCCGAGCCACCTTAGCCAAGGTTCCAAGGGGCACCGCCCCTTGGCGCGCAGGGGCTCGGGGATGGCGCGAGGCATCCCCGGAATAGCTGGCGCGGGCACGCCGATGGCATGCCCGCGCTCTCTGTGTACGCTTCACCCCTCTTCGGCAACGTGCACGGTCCGGCCGCTCTCGCAGTCGATGCTCTCCACGTCGCCGAATCCGATTCGGACGGCAGCCCATCCGCCCCCGTCCCCCACCAAGGCGTCGGCCTCGTCGCATGCGTCCGAGACGAGTCGCCCGAGTTCGGGCGACCCCTCCAGAGCTGTGCCCATCTCGAACACCCCGCCCTCGCCACCCGACTCAAACTCGACGACGACAGTCAGCCCGACGGCTCCGCCCGGGGACTTGCCGAATCTGCCCACGGCGTCAAACTCGTCCATCTCCATGGAGCTACCTCCCCCTGACGGCGCTGAGCGACTTCGGTTCAAAGTGCTCGTCGCGTTCGATGGCGGCGAACCCCATCTGGCGGTTCAGCTCGGCCATCTCCTTGATGCTGAAGTAGCCGAGCTCGTCGTCATAGCCCTCGACGAGGCCGAACGCCTCGTCCGTGCCGTCGAACTCGAGCAGCCACCAGTCCCATCCGTTCACGCACGAGAAGTAGTGGACGTATACCGTGGGGTCTTCCGTGCCGTCTTGCTCATAGAGCCTCGGCAGCCCCTCCGCAATCTCCCCCGTCATCAGCTCCTGCATGTCTTCCTCCGTTTCCGGGCACGCTGCCCTGAACATCTCGCCCTTGCGGGCAAAGCCGAATGGCGACGCCGCGCGTCGTCGTCGGCTTTGCTCCCTGCAAAGCCGCACCGGAGCGAAGACGGGTCAAGGGAGTCCATGACGACCTCCACCAACCGGAGCGGAGCGGAGGTTTGTGCGGGGTCTCATGGGCCCCTTGACGCAGCGTAGCGGAGGTGCCACCCGCGTAACGGATACGAGGTCATGACCGGCGAATGCCACCGAAACGTTGGAAAACATGGGTCAAGACTGAAGAGAGGCGGCCATCCCTAACGGATGGCCGCCTTAGCGTGCCTTACTATTTCTCTTCTGGTATATGGCCGAGACGTCTGCCGGGCAAATCCCGACGATCCTAGTGATAATCGTTTGCGAAGGAACCGTAGAAGAGCGCCTTACAGTCGACATCGCTGTAGGCCATAACGGCATCCTGGACCTCGGGGCGCAGGAGGTTGAGCACCTTGTACACGCCCTCGCCCATATCACCGACGAAGAGTACCTGCTTGAACACGTCGGGATAATCGCGCAAGTAGGTTACATAGCCTCTGAGCTTTGCCAGCGTGTCACCGAGGAACTCGCCATGCGGGTCGACGATGGACGGTCTGATGACACCCTCAGCATCCTTCACGAAGAAGAGGAAGTCTGGATGCAGGGCCTTGCGTCCCACCGAAGACATGTACGGGATCGAAAACGCCTTGGCAGACATGCTGCCCGACGGATTGCGATAGAAGGCAACTGTGCGATTCTTTGCCAATTCGTTCCTAACGATATAGTCTTCCGCCGGGTTCAGGTCGAGCGGGCAGAGGCCGTCCTCTTTCTGCACGATATGGCACGGATACTTAGCGAAGTCGTCCGACGTGCTGGTAGACGTGGGCCACTCTATCTTTGTGAGACGCTTGCCCTCGGTTTCACGGGCCAGCTCGTCGTAGCGTTGCTTTGCCACGTCGTTAAGGTAGTCATAATCGCCAGATCCATCGACCTTATCGAAGTATCCCTTTCGGCATTGAGCCGCCCAGCCCTCGAGCGCATCAACGATGGCCTGCGTGCGAACCGCTGCGGCAAGGCGCAGGTCGCACTCGGGCCGCCCAAGCTCCTTGAAGTTGGCGCGACGATACTCATTCGCAAACTCCTTAGTGAAATGCATGTCGGCGTCGCGAGCGGCCTTTCTGAGACCCTCGGCGTCCGTGCGGGCCTCCTCCTGCTCCTGGTCCTCGGTCTCATTGAGCTTGTCGAGCGTGATCTTGACGGTGTCGGCAACCTCTACGTCGTGTTTGGTTTCGCGGTACTCGTCCTCGTTAGCAACGATGTATCCCTTGAGCTTCTGGACGAACTGTTTTTTCACGTCGGCTGCGGCATTGACATCGAGGCCAGTCTCGACAAGCAGAGTCGCCGTCTTAACCAGGCTCTGGAATTCGTTTCTAGCCTTCTTCGGAATGCGCTGGACGGGGATGGAGTCGAAGGCTGTGCGGATGCCCTGCCACTCCTGGTGCGTGAAAGACTGCTCGCGCTTGGTGGGCGGCTTGGGCTTTGCCATGGGCACGGGTTTTACGACCGAGACGGGCTGGGTCGGCTCGGTCTGCGTGGAACTTGGCTCAGGGGTCGCAGGTTGCTCCGGGGCAGGCGCTACAACGTAGTTGCCCGTTGCGGGCTGAGGCGTCAGCTCCGCTTCTGGCGCCGGTACGTCGACGGGCCTGACCGCCGAGGCAAGCGAGGGCTGCGTTCCCTGCATGTCCAACGGCTCCTGAATCGCGATGCCGGCAAGCGGCGCCTGGTAGCCGGGTTGTGCCTGCCGCGTCGCCTCGATGGCCTTCTCGTTCTCCTTGTACGCCTTGAGCTCCTGTTGGTAGTCGGCTTCGGACTTGGGCACAGCCGCCGTGATGGTCACGGGGTTGAGCACGATGCTCTGCCTGCCGATAGAGCTCTCGCCCATATCGTCCTTGCGCCCCATGAGGTAGTCGACCACGTCCTGCGTGCTCTCCGGGTTGAACTGAGGCAGGTAACATGCGACGGAGTTCAAAAGGTCATCGGACTCGATGCGCCGCGCAAGCGGGGTGCGCACCATGCGACCCACGAGTTGCGCGATATAGGTCGAGTCCGAGCGTCTGCGTTGCGAGAAGATGACCTCCGCTCGCGGGCAGTCCCATCCGTTTGAAACGGCCTCCTTGGCGAAGAGCACGCGGATACGTGAGGTATCCTGCACGAACTCGGGCTCGACATAGGGAATGAGGTATTTTCCCGCCGCGATGTCTCTATGCTCACCGAAGACGTTTGCGAACGACATCGCCTCGGAAAGGCCGGGGACCAGGCCCATGATCTGGTCGCACATCTCAGTCAAAGCCGAGTTGCTTACGTTGTCCGCGGCCTGGACGAGCAGCAGCGGGTTGACGGGGCTCTCGCCCTCACGGGCGCAGTACTCGCCCCACTCGCAGCAGGCCAGGGCATAGCGCTCGCACGCCATGGTGAGGTACTGATGCTCGACTGGATCGTCCTTCTCGGGCACGCGCAGCTCGATAATGTCCTTGAGCAGGCCTGACTCCTGAACCTCGCGCGGAGTCACAGCGACCTTCGGCATTCGCACGCGGTCGGCACGCTGGTCCATAGCAGCCTCGAACCTCTGCGGTGTAGCAGAAACCCCGACGACGATGGGCATCGCTGCACGGCCGTCCAGGCCATCAATGAGATTGGCATAGATCGTTGCCGTGCCGCGCTCGCTCGAGGCATTGGCGCCCAGGCCGCGGTGTGCCTCGTCGATGAACAAGTAGAGGTTGCGCTCGGGGTCCCTGATGGTGCAGTCAAGGATGTCCCAGAACACGCGCCCAGAATTTACCTCGCCGCCCTTGGTGAGCAGACCATTTTTGCTGAGCAGGTCCTTGCTGAGGAAATAGACGTGGCGCGGCTCGAGAATCTCGTGCGCGGCTCCGAAGTCGTTGGTAATCGTGACCAGATGGCGCTTGTCGAGAACGCTGTCTGCGAGCTTGTCCGACACATTGGAGAAGCGCACGCCCGTCTGCTCGTTCAGGCTCGGAGAATCCGAGAGCCAAAGGACCACGGCGTTCTCGTCGGGTACGAGGCCCAGATCGTCGTCTCCGAAGAAGAGCGCTTCGATGGCCGCCGCGCACATGACCGTCTTTCCCGAGCCCGTTGGGGACGCGAGGCACACCGAGGATAGCTCGCCATCCCGCTCATAGCGTCGGCGCATCGACTGCAGCTTGTTTGCCAGGGCCATGACTGCCCCAGCTTGGAAATCCTTAAGTTCGACTCTCATGTTTACCTCACCGCATCCTCGGCGGCAATCTTGAACGATTGCAGGTAGTTCTCGTATAGACGGACCACGTCAAGCCCGGGGAGCTGGGCCTTGACCCCGGCGAAGCGCGCCGTGTCGTCGGTGATCACAAACGCACAGGCAACCTCGGGGCTCCCCTTAAGCGCCTTGACGAAATCGCCGACGGCGGCGAAATCGAAAAGCACAGCATAGGCGTCGGAGATGGCGTAGCCCGGCTCCTCATGCTCGATGACGCGTCCGCGGGCGCCGGCGCGCAGCCACAGCAAGGGCGCGATTTCCTCGAAGGCAACGCCCAGCTCGACGGCGTCGGGATCCTCATAGGTGAGGTCGAAGAAGACTGCATTCTCCTCGAACCCGTCGGCCATGGGGAACTCGTCGGTGAACTTGTAGTCGCCCTTGATGGGGTCACCCTCGGGCGTCTTGCCCGTGATGGCCGCCGTGACGCGCGGCTTGGTAATGTACTGGCAGATGCCCAGCGCCTCCCAATCGGGATCGCCCTGACGGAGCCCACGCTTGGTGAGCTTCTTTGCCTCGTCCTCGGAGACCTCGTTGTTCGTGATGCTGATGGAGCGCCTGTGCCCGCCGTCTTGGTGGTTCAGGCGCATGACGGCGTGCGCCGTGGTGCCCGACCCAGAAAAGAAGTCGACTACAAGGGCATTGGGCTTGTTGGCGATAACAGAGGCGATTGAGAACTCGGTCGCATAAAGGGACTTTGGAAATGTGAAGCGCCTATCGCCGATGAATTTTTTGATATACCGGCTCCCGTACTCACCGGCAGAGAACTGCGTGCCGCTCCAAACGGTTGTTGGAATGGCAGAGCGCTCTCCCTGTTCTTCAAGAAGCAGGGACCCATCCTCAGCCTTTCCGATGAGTTTGATTTCTCCTTTTTTGAGACGCTCCTCTTGGGAATCTCCAAGATAAAGAAGGGAGTACCGATCGCTCTTTTTGTTGTACTCACCTACTTTTGCGCATCCGCGATCAAGTTTGGCCTGCAGAGCATTCTGGGAAATCCTCCAAGTCGCCTCTCGGCCATCGGTCCTAATGGGCCAAACTGCCCTGAGACCCGATTTTGTCGGCGCCTTTGTCCAGTCTTGTTCAAGGGGGAGGGAAGCACCGAGCTCTTTGATGGTCGCGGTCTTCTCATCGATATAGATGGGATAAAAGAGGTTCGGCCTTGCGGTGCGAGCAGCATTGGGACCGCCCCTCAGCAGCCACTCCCAACGTACTTTACGTTGGGAGCGGCTGCTCGACACGTCATCAGCCACTTTTTCCTCAAGTTCTCCGAACTCAACGGAATAGAGCTTGCGGTCCACTTGGCATGGCGCCGCGGTGCCAAAAAAGCAGAAGATGGCGTACTCGTCGGCTCTCTTGAACTGGTTGCCGCGAGCGACACCGTTCTTGTTTATGGTAATTGAAATCGTCTGGATACCGGTTGCGTTTGGAAAAACACTCTCCAAAAGAAGCTCAAGCCTTGCGTGCTCTTTCTCATCAATTGTCACGATGAGCACGGAATCGTTGGGGTTGAGCAGCTGCTTGGCGAGTTTGAGGCGTCGCTCCATGAAGGCCAGCCACTTGGAATGACGATAGGCGTCGGAGCCGTCGACGTAATCGTTGTTGTATTTCCAGTCGCGGGCGCCAGTGTTATACGGGGGGTCAATATATATGCAATCGGCCTTGCCTGCATAGGCAAAGGCCAAAGTTTCAAGGGCATGGTAGTTCTCGCCATTGATGACCACCTGACAGGGCTTGTCGCCGCCACGCTCGACGCGTCCTGTCTCCTTTAAGCCGGTATAAATCGGCTGATCGTATTCTGCAACCGCCACGACATCATCTGTGGCAGCAGAACAAGGCTCGCGGTCGTTTTCGTCATATGAGAGCGATTGATATGGCTCTAGATCAGCCCCCCCCCCCGCAGGGTTTTCACCAACCATAGCAGCTGGGAGCTAGAATCCTCTTTTTTTCCGCGCTCAGGGAGAACCTGTACGACATCACCCGCCATTATGGGCTTGCCATAAAGGCGCAGCCGTTCCGGACGGTTGTGCTCAAAGACCAGGCCGAACTGACGCTGAGCCGCGAAGGCTCGGATGTCGGCCGCGAGTTGGCGATCGCCCAACTTGACGGCACGATCTACCAGACTTTGGACGACGGCTTGCGCTGTTTGGGACATCACTTGTCCTCCTTGCACTTCTCGTCGATCCACTCGCGCAGAACTTTGGCAACGGTCTTATCTTGACGCGCTGCGTACGACTTAAGAGCCCGCTTGTCCTCGCGGGTTATCGAGAGCGTGAACTTGTCCAGCTCCTTCGCGCTCTCCTTGAGTTGTGCTTCGGGCATACGGGCCTCCTTTGTTCAGTTGTATTGATTTTATACGTAATTACGTAATTACGTATAAGAAACAGCAAGGAGGCATCCGCTGCTAGGCGTTGACCTATTTGAGAGGCGCTTTTTTGCCTAAAAGGTTGAGCGTTGACGGAATAATCCAAAACACAAGCTAAAAGGTCTTTTTTAGACCCCATGAGTACGCGATATTCGACCCTCAAAAGGTCGTGAGTACAATCTGAGTACCAAGTCACGCGGCCTTTCGCCAACGACAACGATTGGCTGGTCAGCATCAATTCGCTAAAAATTGATAGAGCGGTTTGACGAATTGGAATTGAGCCGAAATCGTACCAGCAAACAATCATGCCAGCTAAACAGCTTAAGAGGTGCATCGGTCGGCTTGTAGGTGCCACGTAGACGGGAGTGGACAGCAGCCCATAGCAGACAAATAAAAAACGAGGGAGGCCGTTTTCGACCTCCCTCGCAAAGGGCTATTTACTATTCCCACTCGATGGTCGCGGGCGGCTTGGACGTGATGTCGTAGCACACGCGGTTGGCGCCGGTGACCTCGGCAACGATGCGGCCGGAGATGCGGGCCAGCACGTCGTAGGGTAGCTTGGCCCAGTCGGCGGTCATGGCATCGCTGGACTCGACGGCACGCAGGATGATCGGGCGCTGATAGGTGCGCTCGTCGCCCATAACGCCAACGGACTTGATGTCGGGCAGAACCGCGAAATACTGCCAGCAGCTGTGCTCGGAGTTGCGCTCGCCGGTCTGCTCAAATAGACGCTGGTTGTAGGCGTCGAGCTCCTCGCGTACGATAGCGTCGGCGTTCTTGAGGATCTCGAGCTTCTCCTTATCGACCGCACCGATGATGCGGATAGCAAGACCCGGGCCCGGGAAAGGCTGGCGGAACACGATATGACCCGGCAGGCCAAGCGCCAGACCAAGTGCGCGGACCTCATCCTTAAAGAAGTGGTCGAGCGGCTCAATGAGGTCGAAGTGCACGCCCTCGGGGAACGGGATCAGGTTATGGTGGCTCTTGATGGTGGCCGTCTTGCCGCCCGTCTTGCGAGCGCCGGACTCGATGATGTCGGGGTAGATGGTGCCCTGAGCCAGGTACTTGACCGGCTTGCCATCGGTCTCGAGCTGCTGCGCCACGGCGAAGAACTCTTTCCAGAACTGCGTACCGATGATGCGGCGCTTCTCTTCGGGCTCGGTCACGCCGGCCAGAAGCTCGGCATAACGGTCCTCGGCATGGACGTGGATAAAGTCGACGTCAAACTGCTTGGTGAAGACCTCCTCCACCTGCTCGGGCTCGCCCTTGCGCAGCAGGCCGTGGTTGATGAACACGCAGGTCATCTGCTTGCCCACGGCGCGGGCGCCAAGAGCTGCCACGACGGAGGAGTCGACGCCACCGGACAAGGCCAGAATCACGCGGTCGTCGCCGACCTTCTCGCGGAACTCGGCCGTCATGGTCTCGACCAGGTTGTCCATGCTCCAGTTGGGCTCCAGGCCACAGATCTCAAACAGGAAGTTGCTCAGCAGCTGCTGACCGTACTCGGAATGCTTGACCTCGGGGTGGAACTGCGTGGTGAAAATCTTGCGCTCGACGCACTCCATGGCGGCAACCGGGCACACGTCGGTGCTGGCGGTAACGGTAAAGCCCTCGGGCACCTCGGAAACGGCGTCGCGATGGCTCATCCACACAGTCTGCTCCATGGGCGTGGAGTTAAAGAGCTTGGCGCCGGCCGTGCGCGTGATGG
>WGSR01000020.1 GCA_014871545.1 Collinsella sp.
CGCACTTTGACTGCTACAATGCATGATTTAAGAAGAGCACACGAGGGTTTGACGCAGGCTTTGCGTTTGCCCAGCAAACACTTTAGCGGGGAGACGTGGAGCGTATGGAGTACAAGACGACGGCAAAGTTGGTCATTCAAGCGTGTGACAAGGATTTGCCGGGCGTGTTTGGTCATGGCTGCGTCTTGCTGCTGCAGGGTATCGCCCGCGAGCACTCGCTCAACCGCGCCGCCAAGAGCATGGGCATGGCCTATTCCAAAGCGTGGCGTATTGTAAACGAGGCGGAAGGGCAGCTGGGATGCAAACTCATCGAGCGCGACGGCGCCCGCGGATCCACCCTCACCCCCGCCGGTGAGCGAGCCATCGAAGTCTACGAGACGTTGCAGGACGAGATCAATGAAGTCATTGCCGCAAGGGCAAACGACCTCATCGCCAGCATAAAAGAATAGCCAATTTAGGACGGGGTCTTATAGCCACACAACCCCTTCTCATAAGTTGCGGTGAAATAGGGACTGTTTATGCGGTTAAAGCCGTAAATCAATCCCTATTTCACCGCAACTTATGAAGTCGAGGATGATTTAGCTAGTTGCGGAGGGCGTTGTCTAGGGTGGCGGCCACGATCAAGGGGTCGTCGGTGCCGGCGAAGAGACGGATGGTGCTCCCCTGCTTGCCGCGTGGGGCCGAAAGGCGCGTCGCTGCGCCGCCGGCGAGCGATGTGCGGAACTCCCCCGACAAAGCATCGAACAGCTCCCCTGCGCTAAGCTCGATAAGATCAAATTCAACTGCCGGGCCAAAACCATGCTCGAGGATCCCCGTTGCAACCACATGGTCGGGATGCGAGCTCAGCCCGGGATAGCGCACGTTGCGTACCATCTCGTTCGCAGCCAAGTACTCGGCCAGCGCACGGGCGCGGTCGAAATGCGCCTGCATGCGGGCGTTAAGCGAGGAAAGCCCGCGCTCCAGCACAGCGGCCTCGTCAGCAGGCAAATCAATCTTGGCCAAATCACAGCCCTCAAGCAGGGCATGCGCGCACTCAGCCGCGGCATCCACGCGATGGCGCTTGAGCTGCGAGCGCGCGGCCGACGCCGCCACGAGCTTGCGCGGCGCCTTGCCGGCGCACACGCGATCGAGCGCCTCAAGCGACAGCGCAGCACCCAGCCGCAGCGAATCGCAGCCAAAAGCTGACGCCACGGTGTTGTCCACAACCAGCAGCGCATGGGCCTCACGCGCCGCCCGACCCAGCGCACGAAGATCGGGCACACGCAGGCCAAAGCCACCGATGGAGTTCACAAACCACCAAAGGTGCGGCACCTCGGCATCAAACGATGCATCAAAGCCCTCGGACGCGGCGGCAAACACCTCGGCGGACGGCGAGCCCACCAGCACAACATCGCAGCCCTCAAAACCGCGAGCAAACGCATCGACAAAGTCATCGGCAAACGCAACCAGACGATCGCCGGGACGCACAATACCCAACAACGATAACGCCGCCGGCACATGCGGGGCCGCAAGCAACTGCGCCTCACGCGCGCCGGTCCTCAAAGCCCAAGCCTCTTCTAGCTGATGTACGCCCACACGGCACCATCCCTTCATAAGCAAAAACCCACGATGCGGGTGTTCCCCGCATCGTGGGCAACGGCTGCAGTATAGCGCCGATATACGACGAAACGCCTAGATGTTGAGCGTGTGATAGTTCACGCTCGCACCCGGAGCGTCAACGGTCACGCCATAGGCCTCGGGATAGATGCGCGTCGAAAACACAAGCGCGCCATCGTTCACAAACACCTCGACCGACGAGACATCGCCAACAATGCGCACGTTACGAACCTCGTCGACGGGCTCCCAGCGCACGGTACGACCGCAGCCGGCAGAAGCGCGACCCTCATCGGTAAATCGCATCTCAAAGCGCGAAGGCAGTTCGGCCTCAGCGGCCACAAACGCCAGCTTCAGCTCGCCATCAACGGTTGCGGCAAACGCGCCGTCGACACCGTCGGCAACAACGTCAAAGCAAGTATCGCCGGCAACCTCCAACGAGCCCTCCCCCACACGCACCGAGGCATAATGGAGCTCGATCTCGCGCGCCGGCTGCTGCAGCACCACGCCGCCATCACCGGCCGTAAGCTCGCGCGGCACCGTCATGCAGTGCTGCCAGCCGCACGCCACGGTAGGCGCGTTGCCATAGGTCGGCTCATCGGGCATGCCCATCCAGCCGATCAGAATGTGGCGACCATCCTCGGACATGAACTCCTGCGGAGCATAGAAGTCAAAACCGGCGTCCCACAGGCGGAACTCGCCCAGCTCATAGGCACCGTCACCACCGGCAATGTCGCCCGTTACAGGCATGTAGCCAGCAGCGTATACGTTGCCGCGGTCCCAACGGCCGCCCTCGAGCCCCTGGGGAGAGAAAGACAGAAACCTTGCCGGTACACCGCCATCCGCCTCAAGCTCAAGGTATCCCGGGCACTCCCACATAAAGCCAAAGCGCTCGGGCGTAGACACACGGCTCTCGAGCTCCCAACTCAGCATATCGGCCGAGCCATACACCAGGATCTCACCCACATCGCGCCCGGCACCCTCGCCGTGCATGGCGCAAAATCGACTATCGACATGCGGCCCATCCACGCGACGACGCGCGCCCAGCACCATGTGATAACGCCCGTCCGTGTCACGCCACACCTTGGGGTCACGCACGTGGCAGGTCAAATCCTCGGGATAATCCTCGGACGCCAGCACCACGCGCTTTTGGCTGAACTCCCGACCGGCAAGGCCATCAACGCTCTCCACATAGACGGTATCGGCGCGGCGGCCGGTATTGACGTAGTCGTACGTACCGTCAGCATCGGAAAGCTTAACGTTGCCCGTATAGAGCACGCGAATGCGACCGTCCTCGGCAAGCGCGGAGCCCGAATACACACCGTGGCAATCGAACGGCTCGTCGGGCAGCAGCGGAGCGCCAACATAGTCCCACGTCATAAGGTCGCGGCTCGTCGCATGACCCCAGGCCTTAACGCCGCCCTCGACATCAAACGGCGCATATTGAAAATAAGCGTGGAACACGCCACCCGCTTGGCAAAGACCGTTGGGGTCGTTGAGCCAACCCGCCGGCGGCATAATATGGAAGCGCTGGCCATATGCGCCATGACCACGCTCAGAGGCAGCGGCGTCAACAGCGGCAACCAGCTTTGCAAGGTCGCGACCAAGTGCATTAGACATATCAAAGTCCTAACGGATCGAAAGTAACAAGGCACCAGAGATCGGTACCAGATACGGGAAACGCTCGCGAGCATACAGCCCGCGGACATCCCCTCAATCAAAAGCTCTTAAGCCTGCTCGGAAGCCTTGGGCTCGTCCTTGTACAGGACAAACGAGATAGCAAAGGAAACCAGCGCGGCGACCGTAAACATGATCGCGTACTGCACGGGCTGGGCCAGGCACAGCAGGATACCGAAGATGCCGGTAACGCCTGTGCCGGAAGCGGCGAGCGAAGTGAGCGCGCAGACCAGGGCACCGCAACCGCCGCCGATGCAGCCGGCGATGAAGGGCTTAAAGAAGCGCAGGTTCACACCAAAGATGGCAGGCTCGGTAATGCCCATGAAGGCGGACAGGGCCGAAGGAAGCGCCAGACCCTTGATCTTGGCATCGCGGGTCTTAAAGGCAACGGCGAGTGCGGCGCCACCCTGAGCGATGTTGGCAGCACTGGCGATGGGCAGCCAGTAGGTCACGCCGCACTGGGCAAGCTGGCCCAGATCGATGGCGGTGTACATCTGGTGGATACCGGTAACGACCGTGGGAGCATAGAACAGGCCGACGATAAAGGAACCGATGCCGAAGGGAAGGGTGAGCAGGGTCTGGATCAGACCGAGGATGGCGTTCTCGGCCCACACGAAGATGGGGCCGACGGCAACGAGGGTCACGAGCACGGTCACGAACACCGAGACGAGCGGAGTCACAAAGAGGTCGAACATCTCGGGAACGATCTTGTGCAGGCGCTTCTCGAGGAAGGCCAGAATAGCGCAGGCGATGACGATGGGGATAACGTGGCCTTGATAACCGACCCACTCAAAGCTGTACAAACCGGGGATGACGTGGACCATGGTCTGCACGCCCTCGGAGGCAACCGTGTAGGCGCTCTGCAACGAGGAGTTGATGAACGCACCACCGACGACGGCACCCAGATACGGGTTGGCGCCGAAGGCCTTAGCCGCGGAGTAGCCGATCAGGATCTGCAGAATGCCAAAGGACGTTCCCGAGACCAGGTCGGCAATCTTGTAGATAAAGCTATTGGTGTCGACCGCGATAAAACCGTTAGAGGCCATAAAGTTGAGGGCGCTCATGATTCCCAGCAGCAGACCCGAGGCCACGATGGCGGGGATGATGGGGACAAAGACGTCGCCGAGTACCTTAATGGCACGCATAAAGATGTTCTGCTGCTGCGCCGCGGCCTCCTTGACCTCGGCCTTGGTGGCAGCCTCGACGCCGCTGAGCGCGATGAACTCCTCGTAGACCTTGTTGACGGTGCCGGTGCCAAAAATAATCTGGAGCTGGCCCTGGGCCTCAAAGACGCCCTTGGCGCCGTCGACGTTCTCGATGGCTTCCTTGTTAACCTTGGAATTATCGGCAATCACCAGGCGCAGACGCGTGGCGCAGTGCGCAGCCGAAACAACGTTGTCGGCGCCACCGATGTTGTCGAGCACCTCTTGGGCTGATTTGCGGTAGTCCATGACTTCCCTTTCCTCCAACGGGCGCATGTGCACCCGGCCATCTTTGACACTTACACTGTAATCGTTTTCAGTTTCATATGTCTGTAATCGTTTTCATAACAGGGTGAACGGTAGGAAAAAGCCGGCGAATGGTAGTTTTAAGGCAAAAATAGGCGCTCAGCGGCACACAGACGAGCCCAAAACCTAGACATTCATAAGCTGATGGCCGAGCTTGAGCGTCTTGAGACCGCTCTCCCCCTCCTCGCCATCGAGCGCGTTGAGCAACATATTGGTCGCCTCGACGCCGCTGGTCAGGTAGCCGTAATGCACGGTGGGAATGCCGCCCGTCAGCGCGCGCAAAAATGCGTTGTCGCCGAAGCCGCTCACGCGACGCACGCCCTCGCCCATGCCACGCACCTCGTCAAGAGCGCGCAGGGCGCCGGCAGCCATAGTGTCGGTCGCGCACGCGATAAACGAAACATCGGGGGCATCGGCAAGCAGCTCGCGCGCAGCGCGATAGCCCGAGTCGAGCGTAAACGAGCCCAGGCGAATCAAGGCGGCATCGAGCGGGTTACCCGCGGCGCGCAAGCCGGCCTCAAAACCGCGACGGCGGTCATAACCGGCCGCGCGGTCCTCTTCGGTAACTCCGATGTAGGCGATCTTGCCATCCACCCGACCCGCAAGCGCACGGCCGAGCTCAAAGGCAGCCTCGTAATCGTCGTGATAGACGCACGCCGCGCCCTCGACATGTTGGCCGATCAACACAATGGGCACACGGCACGACTCAATCGCGCGACGGTGCTCGTCGGTGATCATAGTTGCCACCAGAACAATGCCGTCAACCGGGTGGTTTTGGAATAAATCGAGGTATTCGAGCTCACGATCGGCCGCGTTGTCGGTGTTGGCAAGCAGCATCTGGTAGCCACGGCGACCGAGCACCTGACCAATGCCGGCGGTAATGCGGCTCACGGATTCCGAGTTGATCTTAGGTACGATGACGCCGATGAGCTTGGTGGAACCGGTGCGCAGCGCGCGAGCCTGGCTGGATCGCACGTATCCGGTCAGCTCGATTGTCTGCTTAATGCGCTCGGCCTTGTCCGCCGAGATATATCCACCGTTGAGGTAGCGCGAGACGGCGGCGCTCGAAACGCCGGCCAGCTCGGCCACATCTTTCATCTTAACCACGAGCACCCCTGTCATTGAAATCGCTTTCACCATGATACCCGTGAAGACGGCATCCGAACAAAATCGGCCCACCCAGGTCGAGCAAACGTCAGCGAGCGGGCAGCTACCGTGGCGAGGTGCCGCGAAAGAGGAGCGAAGCGTACTTTATGTACGCGAGCGACGGTTTGAGCGGCAGATCGTCCGGCAGATGCCTGCGCAGCGTCGAGCGGTCCGGCGTTTGTTAAAACGCCGGAACATAGTTAGCCGTGGTATTCACCGTTGTATTGGATCAACGTTAGATCTTCCACGCCGTCGAGTGCGCGGATAGCGTCAGCATAGGGCATATCCACGCCGTCCGAGAACACCTCGGCGGCCATTTCGACCTTGTCGCCGCGCATAGTCTTGGACTTAACGGTGAACTTGGTGCGCCCAAACGCACGCACGATATCGTCGCCAGTGGTCTGGCCCGTGTAGTGGATGACCATCATGTACACGCGCGCCTTGTCCTGGTGGCTCGCAAAGCCGGCGATCATCACCACGATGACCACGGCCGTGAGCGCCACGAGCGCGTACATGCCGGCGCCGGCCGTAATTCCCGTGGTAATGGACCAAAACAGATACAGCAGGTCGAGCGGGTGCTTAACCGACGTACGGTAGCGGACGATAGACAGAGCACCGACCATACCGAGCGAGATGACCACGTTCGTCGAGATCGCGAGCGTGACCATGCAGGTGAGCACGCACATGCCAACAAGCGTCACGGCAAAGCTACGCGAATACACCACGCCGGTAAAAAAGCGCTTGTAGACGTAATAGATCAGGATGCCCATGGCGAGCGCCACGAGCAGCGACAGGCCGATCTTGGCAGGATCGACCTGGCCAAACGCCTCCAAAACGGAGTTCTTAAAAAAGTCCCTGGTGCTCATGGTCTAAATATCCCCTCGGTTCCCAAAATCCGATTCCCAATAGTTAAATCCGCGCAGGTAGGCGGTCTTGTCATAACACAGGCAGTACTTAGAGACCGCCGTGAGTTCGGCCGCGCCCGGCGGCACCAAATCGCGCACCAGCTGCGGGCAAAACTCCGTAAACTTGACCTCCATCACCAGCTTGCCGGGCTCCAGGACCGGCAGCGCGGGCAGCGTCACGTCAAAGATATCGAAGCTTCCCACCGCGGCACGCACGTTCATGTCAAACGTGATGCGCACGGTGCCCTCATCCATCACCCACGGCTCGCGCTCGTAGTCCACGATGGTCCGCGGGCGCATCATGTTGCAGATGCACTCGATGTAGAACTCGCGGCAGAGCGGATAGGGACTCCTCAGCAAAAAGCCGTAGTCGCCAGCCAGAATCTGCTCAAACTCGCCGCGCGTAAGCGGCGCGTCCTCCTTGTGGATCCAGCTGCCGTACTTCTTTTTGCGCTCAAGCTTAATCACCTTGTCGCTGCCGTTATAGATGCGCACGCGATACTTTTTACGCATGAGAATGCCGGCGTCTTTTTCCTCGTAGGCCGAGTTGCAGTAGTCGTCAAAATACAGGCTGCGAATGGTGTAACCGCCCGCCCGCGCATGCTTGTCCAGTTTAAAAACCGGCGCCATGCGACAGGCAAGCGCGGCGTGCTCGCCCTCGTTAATGAGATATTTGAGCTCATGGCGGTAACGCTCCTGCGTGGCACGCACAGGCGGAGCCGCCAAGCGCTCAAGCAGCGCGCTAGCCCTCCTCATACGTGTCCTCCACGACCTTACCGTCGTCTTGTACGTAAAAACACTTCATGCCGTACTGTTTACCATCGTCGGTAACGTAATAGTCAAACGCATCTTGCGTATAGCCGTCGGAGTTGGTGGCGCGCACGCGTGCAAAATACTGACCGGCATCGGGTGCATCGCAGGTCACCTCGGGAAGCAGCACGTCCTCGGCCTTAAAGACCACGTCGCTTATGGCATAGTCGCGCGCAAGCTCTACGGTGTAGCGAATGTCGCGCGCCTCAAAGTCGTAGGACGCATCCCAGTTAATGCGCAGTTTACCGTTATCGATCTGCGGCACGCCGATGTAGAACGGCATGGGCTTTTTAAAACTCTCGCGAAAGCTCTTGTAGTTCTCCTCGATCTCGGAGGGAATCGCCGCGGCGATCCGCTCGTATTGGTCCTTGGTGACAGGCAGATTGTCGATATCGGGCGAAGCAAAGACCAGGGATTCAGTCACCTCGCGGTAGTGCTTGATCATCTTGGCCAGACGTTCCTCGGTCAAATACGAGCGCAAGTCCTTGACGGCACGGTCGAGTTCGCTGCGGAACGACTTGCTACGTAGCGCACGATTGAACAGTGCGTTGCCCCAGTAGTTGCTTGCGCCGCGCTCCCAGCTCGCGTAGTCCGAAAACCCGGTAAGAGAAAGCTCCAGCTTACGCAGCATGCCATCGTTGTCCCAATCTAAAAAGAACCAGGTATTTGAGTTGAGCGGGCTGTACAGATAGCAGTTGCGGTTCTGCGTATCGCAGTTGCCCGTCAGGATCTGAAACGCCAACCAATAGACCAGATTCTCGGTATCAAAGTAGGTGTCGAGCACGTCATCGATCTTTTGCGATTCGTCGTTGAGTGCATCGAGCATCTCGATGAGCTTGGTGTGGTCCGAATCGCCCTTAATCTCGAGCCTGCCCTCAAAGCTTGCCTGGTTGTAGTCGGGGTCGTCAGCAAGCTTAATGGTATCCTCGTAGCGATGGAAATCAAAGCTGTTCACCTTGTACAGATGCCCGCTCTTATCCAGGCCATGTGCCTTAAGCGCCGTCTTGTTGAGCTGTTCAACCTGCGTAAACAGGCCGTAGTCCTCAAAGGTGTCGTTGGACTTTTCGGTCTGGTCGCACACCCACAGATGCACAAACTGCGTGCGCAGGCCCATCATCTGGGGAATCCCGCGGATAAGGTCGTAGGCCATCTTGTTGCGAAAACGCATACCCTCGCCCATGTGCTTGTTGAGCGCAATCGCGCGCTGTTGGCGCCAGCTACCCTTGCCCTTTTTGAGCTCAACCTTGTAATTCTTTTGCGAGTTCATGCTCGACGTCTGGCCACGCACCTGCACGGTAGCATTGGGCGCTTCCTCGCCATAGCCAACCTCACCGGCCACCGGGCCGTCTTCGTCGCCCGCCTGCAAAAGCCCCATTACCTGATAGCGCGTCACGCCCATGTCGGCGTAGTCATACACCGAGTACGTATTGATCTCGGCCCAGCTATGATCGGTGTTCTCGGAGCTGTTACCGCGCGAGACCGTCAGGTACATGGTCACAATGCCCGAGTCGTCGTAGACCTCGTACAGCTCGTCCTTATCGCGCAGGTGCTTGGACTGGTCGGAGGCCTCGGCCTTTTTAATCTTGCCCTGCTTTTTGACCTTTTTAGTCGAGGATTCGTCCTGAGACGAGCAGCCCGAAAGCAACAGCGCGCCGGCAGCCGCCTCGATCAGGCAGCGGCGAGACATCAACTTATCGATCATCAGAACCTCCCCAATGTTTTTGGAACAGGCGAACCACCATACGTTCAAACGCACTGCGCGGATCACCGCCCACGCGCTTGTCCTCGTAGCGTTGCTCAACACGGTCGAGCACCCGGCCAAGTTCGGTAAACCAGCCCGTCTTGTCAGTAGCCACAATGGGCTGCTGGCTCAGGATACGATACGGCAAGTTGGCGGTATAGGTATCGAGCCGCAGCAGCGCCACGATAAAAAACACCGCTGCACCCAACAAAAAGCCAAAGCCGTAAAACTGCTGCGGCAAGAGCAGAGAAACGGCAGTCGCCAGCCCGGCCACATCGGCAAACAGCCCCGAGGCCAGCACGGCCCCCTTGTAGTCGGTAAAGTACAACAAGATGAGCAACACCGTATTGCCCACGGCATACAGGCCGTAGCCCACGCACAACGTGCGAAAATACCCGTGCATCAGGTTATTAAAGCCCAACGGTAGGGCCGACAGCACCGTGGTCTCGAGCGAGATGACCGCTGCCGTCACAAACAGCTGCTTGAGCGCACAAAACCGCAGTTCTCGGTTGAGCGTGGCAAGCATTTCCTCCTCGGCCACCACAATGTCGCCCACCACGCCGCCGTCGTTGAACAGGCTGTAGTAGTCGCGGTAGCGCGGATAGAAATTGACCTCGACCGAGACCACAAAGTTGACGGACGTGACCAGGATCGTCAAAAACGCGATGAGCGCCGGCACATCGTGGTAGGGCGCACCATAAAACAAGCCCTTGACCTGCACGCCAATGGGACCGGCCCAAATTATCACCAAGTGCGCAAAGAGACCCAGGTTGGTAAACAAGCCCGTGAGCGCCAGCGGAATAAACTGATCGAGCCACTGCAAAAAGAGCCAGGGGCTGCGTTCGCTCTGCGGAAAATATCGGTACAGCAGCACCACGTCCCAGGCGAGCATGACGCCGTAGCCCAGAGCAATTGACGTCAACAGGCCCTCGACCGGCGGCAGTCCCAGCGCCAGCGCGGCCAGGGCGCACAGGCACGCCACGCCAATGGCAACCGCAAAGCTGCATAGGATACCGCGGTAATCCTTGATGGCCGTGAGGTAACTCATGCCGTTCCAGTTGACGATCATAATGTTAAACAGCCACAGGCACAGCAGTCCCTGCAGCAGCGTGGCGCCCGAGAACAGCAAAAAGACGCCGTAGAGCACGGTGCCCGCAACGAGCATGATGGCATTAGACCCCCAAAACGAAGGCAGGATCTCATCCTCGCGCTCGGCAAAGAGCATGTCGGCCAAAAAGCGCGTGACCGGCATAGAGAAAAAACTCGTGAGCGTGAGCGACGCCAGCAGCGTATAGGTCACCATGCACACCAGCAAGTCCTGGTTGGCTCGGCCCACGCCCCACAGACCGCACAGCACCAAGATACCCACCTGGAGCAGCACGCCCAACAGCATGGGGCCCGTGCACACAATGCCGGCGTAGCCGTAAGCGCGCATCGTGGCAAACAGACCCTTACGCCTAAACAGGCGCTTGAGCTCAAAACCGATTCCGGCCACCGGCTACTCCCCCTCTCTGGGCAGGTTAAACGCACGCGCCGTCTCGTCGTACAGCGCGCGATAGTTGGCGAGCATCTGCTCGTGCAAGAAGTACGTGGCAACGCGACGCTGGCCGCGCTCCCCCATCTCAATGCGACGAGCGCGGCTTGTGCACATGCGTTCCATGGCATCGGCCAAGCCCTTGCGATACATTGGCGGCGTCACAAAACCCGCCACGCCAAAGTCGTCGCCCGGGGCGCCTTCGAGAAGCTCGCGACAGCAGCCCACCTCAGTCGTCACGCAGGGACGGCGCGCTGCAAGCGACTCCAGCACGCTGAGCGGCTGGCCCTCGGAGATGCTCGTCAAAATGGTAAAGTCGAGCTTTTCCATGTACTCGACCACGTTGACGCGGCCGGTAAAGATCAGGTCGCGCACGCCCAGGGTTTCGACCAGCGCGTGGCACTCGGCGCCGTACTCCTCGTCGTCCACGCCACCCATGATGTGCAGGCGCACCTTGGGCAGGCGCTCGTGCAGCTCAAAGAAGGCATAAATCATGGTCTTGACATCCTTGATGGGCGCCAGGCGCACCACCGCGCCAATGTCCACCCAGCCGTCATCGATCTTTAAGGGAATATCCTTAAAGCGATCGAACTGGATGCCGTTGGGGATGACCAGGCATTTGTCCGCATCGCAGCCCATATCAATCTGCGTCTTGCGGGCGTTATGGAACAAACTCGTCACGCGGAAGGCGCAGCGGTAAATCTCCTCCGAAAGCAGGTAGAAAAAGCGAATCCAGCGGTCCTTAAACGACGGCACCACCCAATCGGCGCGAATGATCTCTTCCTCGCGCTCGCGGGTATAGATGCCATGCTCGGTCAGCAGCACCGGCGCATGGTGAACGCTTGAGCCCAGGCAGGCGAGCAGGCCACCGTAGCCGGTCGAGATGGCATGGTACACATCGGCCACCGGCACCTCGCTGCCCAACAGGTAGAGCACGGGCAGCAACATGGAGCGCATGGTGTGGAATGCATCGGCAAAGGGCGTGTAGGGATACTCGGCCAGGCACACATCGCGAAAGATATCCATAAACGTGCGGCTCTGCAAAAACGAGAGCGGATGCACGCGACGGCGGTGGAAGATATCGAATAACACGTCCCAGTCCGGATTGGAGAGCGACACCAGACGGCGTAGCGCCTCACGCTCACGGTCGTTAAAACTGGCTTCGTGCTGCTCGCCCGAAAGCCGCAGGGCATCGTCCAGGAACACCTCGTGCACCTCGACCACGTTGCTGGGCAGCTCGTAGACAAATTTGCCGCGGTCGGCAGCATGCGCGCCAATCACCCACAGCACGAACTCGTGCTCGGGCATGGCCTGGATATAGCCATGCATCCAGGTAGATACGCCGCCGTGCACATAGGGGTAGCAACCCTCGAGTACCAAGCAGATTCTCATCTGTCGCCACCCTCCTTGCGCTCGATCGTCAGGGTCTTATCATTTGCCTTGAGCAGATACAGATTGCCCGTAAGGTGCGTTAGTTCGCCACCCGTCACCGCACCTGGCTCGCCATTATTGGCGCGGAACATGAGCCACGCCTCGTCGTGGAAATTGCCCAGACTGAGCGTCCAGGCATCCGCGCTGGTATCCATGCCCACCGTCACCGACGAAAAGCGCTGGATGGCGCCCGAGCATTCCGAGCCGGTCTGGCGACGCAGGCCGGGCGCAAACTTGGTAAGCCAGTCCAGGTAGTCGGTCAGGCCGCCCTTGTAGACCTCCCAGCC
>WGSR01000200.1 GCA_014871545.1 Collinsella sp.
TATCAGCTCGATATTCCCGTTGAGTGGTACGGCAAAGTCGCGACTTGGCAAAACGACAGCACACTATGCATCTATCTTGCCGGTGACAGCGATACGCCGATCGTGACACTCGTCGCGGTGCGCGAGGGCGAGAGCTTTACGCCCGATGAGGGCGATACGGTTTTGGGTGCGGCCAATCTGGGCAACGGTTATACCGTCTATGCCAGCGGCCCCGTCTATCCGTACGTGGTGCCCCAGACTATCAACGGGCGCACCCAGGATCCAGTGTCGACCTACCCCATGGACACGGCCATTGAGCTTGTCGAGCTGACGACCGGCAACCGCTATACCTATAGCCAGATCAAGAACGTGCTGGTCGGCAAAGACGGCAAGGCCGACGCCGCCACCAAACTCGAGACCGACTACCTCGCCCAGATTCTCCTGCCGAGTATCAAAGCCCAGGACTAGCCGGGCGCATCATGGTGCTCCCCAACCGTGATGAAGGGGCCAGGAGGTCCTGGCCCCACGATCCGTAGATGATTAGGCAAGGAGCCACTTCCATGCGGGCACAACGTGTACCACACCGTGTTCGCATGGAATATCGGCCTGCTCATCCATGGTAACGATTGCCGACTCGCCAAGATCGAACTGGGCCATCGAGGCATCAAGCGCGGCAATTTCGCGCTCGCGCGTTTTCTCACTTGCCATATCCTCACTCACCTGAATCAGGCTATAAGCCCGCATGAGAAGTGCGTCCCCAGCCACAAAGTCCACCTCATGGCTTTTGCTCTTCTCTTTGATCAGCAGGCGGCAGACCGAGCCGGTCCTCACCGCGGGAGTCCTTCTTCTTAGCGCATTGAACACTGCGGTCTCGAGCCTCTGGCCCTGGTCCAATGCTGATGCGGGAGAGAATGCTCCAAACATCGCAGGGTCGACAGCGTAGACCTTAGACGCAGACCGCATGTTATTTGCCAATGAACGCGTGAACTCCGGCACAGAAAATAACAGGTAGGCATCCTCATAATACTCAAGTAAATCGCTGAGCGAATTACGACTGACGGGTATCTGTCTGCTCTTGAACTCGTTGTACACTTTGTTCACTGACAGCTCTCGTCCCGAAGATGCCATACACCGCGTCAAGAACAGCGATGCCAGGCGAGGGTTCTTGACGTCGTAACGCTCAATGACGTCCATAGCGACCGTTCGCGAAGCATATTCCTGTAGCAGCTGAATCGCGTCTGCGGGCGTCTGCTCAAGCGTCGCGATGAATCCCCCTCGTTCAAGATATCCGATCAGATGATGTCGAAGCAGCGCCGCATCGCTTGGGGAAAAGGTCGCATCTGGCTCGAAAACGCTCCCCGCCTTATACCGAACGTATTCCGAAAAACTCAACGGAAAAAGCTCCCGTATAAGAGAACGACCCCTGAACTCGCTCTTAAGCTCTGAGGACAGCATCTTAGAAGAAGATCCCGTCACATAGACGGTCGCTTTCTCCGTATCGACTACACGCCGCAGAAACGCACCCCATTCGGGAATTTCCTGGATCTCGTCAAAGAAAATGTAAGCGCCCTCGGTTCGAGCAGCAGGATACAGCGCATAGAACGTGTCGAGCACGTCCGCCAGCAGCGATAACTCATACGGGCGCAAGCGCTCGTCCTCAAAATTGAAGTAAAGCATCCGGTCAAGCTTGACGCCCCGGCTCTGAAGCCGCCGCATCTCCTGATACAGGCGATACGTCTTTCCACAACGGCGGGCCCCCACAATCACATTTACGATGTTGTCGCGCTTTGGCTCCTGTGGGTTTCCTAGATCCAGGTCTCGCTCAAAGACCTGCGGAACCCCCTGCTGTTCAAAGTCCTTTATTTTCTGGGCGATCAAGTCGTTGAATGCCATGATTCTCCAATCTTGCTCTCTAGCTAATCAAAATTATACTGATTCTTGATTAATTAGAGAGCAAGAATGTGTGTAGCTTGATTAACACTTAAGCAAGTTTTATCACCGTTATTGCTCCGAAGGATATCGAGTGGCTAAGAGGACACCGAGCTCGAATGCGACTCCCCGAGCAGTCAATTTGGGACGGGGCTTTTTTGACTACCCTCCCCCCTGTAGAAAAATCCCTAACGCAGTTGCGGTGAAATAGGGATTGTTTTTGCTGGTCAAACCGCAAAACAGTCCCTATTTCACCGCAACTTTTTGGCGGCCTTTTTGGTAGCACTCAGCGCCAGGGGTCGGCTTCGAACATTGGCTCGCGCTCGGGGCGGCGATCGCTGTAGGGATCGTAGCCGTCGTCGTCCTCGTTCTCGGCACGGATATAGGGGTCGCGCGGCTTAGGCGCCGGCTTAGGCGCAGGCTTGGGTGCGGCATCGGTCGCCGGTGCATTCGTCTTGTTCTCGTCTTTCATCTGCATAGCTCCTTGCCATGTACTCATGTTCAACACCATCGATTGTCGCACGAAAAAGGGCGGCGGACCCAATTGGATCCGCCGCCCTTGGCGTTTAGAGACTGCTGGCAGATTTTAAGGCATGTCCCATAAATCTACTCGGCGTCGGAAACCTCGTAGGTGGCCGCCGGCGTGTTGTCGCACACGACGGTAAAGCCGCCGTCCTTGTCGACATCGACCGTCACCTGATCGCCCTCGCGCACCGTGCCGTCGATGATGGCGGCGGCGATGGCGTCCACGACCTCGCGCTGGACCAGACGCTTGAGCGGACGGGCACCGAACACGGGGTCCAGGCCGCCCACGGCGAGCATCTGCTTGGCCGCTGGGGTGATGGCAAGCGTCATGCGCTCCTTGGCCAGACGCGCGCGGACGTCGGCGAGCTGGATGTCGACGATCTTCTCGATCTGCGCCATGCCGAGCGGATGGAACACCACGATATCGTCAATACGGTTGAGGAACTCGGGGCGGAAGGTCTGAGCCATGGCGGCGTCGACCTGATGGCGCATCTCCTCCTCGTCCTTACCGGACAGATCGGCGATGGCCTTGGAGCCCACGTTGGACGTCATGATGATAATCGTGTTCTTGAAGGACACCTGGCGACCCTGGCCATCGGTCAGACGACCGTCATCAAGCACCTGCAACAGCACGTTAAAGACATCCGGATGAGCCTTCTCCATCTCGTCGAGCAAGATCACAGAGTACGGACGACGGCGCACGGCCTCGGTGAGCTGACCGCCCTCGTCGTAGCCCACGTATCCCGGGGGCGCACCAATCAGACGCTGGACGCTGAACTTCTCCATATACTCGGACATGTCGATACGCACGAGCGCGCGCTCGTCATCGAACAGGCACTCGGCCAGCGCCTTGGCGAGCTCGGTCTTGCCCACGCCGGTGGGGCCCAGGAAGAAGAAGC
>WGSR01000201.1 GCA_014871545.1 Collinsella sp.
ATCCATGTTCGCGCTCTGTGCCATCAAGGCCCCTCTCTTTTGGCGAATCTTGGGGTTTTAGTATGACACCTAGGTTTACAGCTGACAAGACAGCTGTAAACCTAGGTGTAAAGTTGAAATAAAGATTCAATCATGTGGCAGGTCCATTTTCGAACTGGCAAGCCGAGGATAGCCGAGCTCTCGATAGCGCAGGAGGCATCTTTCGCCACCGCAATACCGCTCGGCGCGAGTTGCGCGACGTGGGGCGCAAATGGGACACGCCTCCGCGAGCGGTCCGCACCCAATGTGGCAAAATCGAACTACTAAGGGGGCTCAGAATGCTCAAGATTATTGCCTGCGACGACGACGTCGCTTTTCTAGATAGACTGCACCGGATGATCGACCGTTGGTCGAGCGAGACGGGCACGGCGGTCGATGTTGCGCTCGTCACGCGCGGCGAGGACCTGCTGGCCCGCCATGCCGCATCGCGCGCCGACATCATCTTGCTCGATATGATCATGCCGCTCGTCAACGGCATGGACACCGCGCGCGAATTGCGCCAGGCCGATACCGCCGTGCGTCTGGTGTTTCTCACCTCATCGCCCGAGTTTGCACTGGAGTCCTACGAGGTCCGCGCCTTCGACTATCTGCTCAAGCCTGTGACTTACGAACGCCTGGCGCAGCTACTCGACGAGCTTTCGAGCGTGCGCCCGGCGGCAACCGACGAACTCGTAATCAAAACGTCCTTTGGCTACCACGCCCTGCGCCTGTCCGACGTCGAATATGCCGAGGCGCGCAACAAGCACGTGGTCTTCCACCTGCGCGACGGACGCGATATCGAGGCACTCGAATCGTTCCGCAGCGTCGAGGACCGTTTGGCGCAAAATGCCACCTTCTTTAAATGCCACCGCAGCTACCAGGTCAACCTGCGCAATATCGATCACTTTGACCGCACGGACATCGTCATGCGCTCGGGTGCGTGCATCCCGCTTTCGCGCAGCTGCAAGCAGGGATTCCAAGACGCCTACTTTGCGGTTCGCTTTGAGGGTGGGAGACACTGATGGCCTCCTCGGTCGAAATGGTCCTTTGGGCAATCCACCACGCCACGACGCTGCTCTTTGGCGTCTTTGCCTCGGCGGCGCTGTGCGGTATCGAGATCAACCGGCGTCATGCGCTTGAACTGGTGCTGGTCGGTGCCGTAACTGGATGCGCATTTGGCCTCGCCAATGCCGTCGGCGGCGAGCTTTTCGCCCGCCAGGTATATCCGCTCGTCGTGCATCTGCCGCTCGTCATCTATTTGTGCGCGCGCTACCGCCTGAGCCCGCTGCTTGCCGTGCTCGGCATTACCAGCGCCTATCTGAGCTGCCAGTTCAGCAATTGGATGGGCATCGCCGCCTTTGCCGCAACCGATTCGCAGATCGCGTACTATCTGGCGCGTATTGCGACCACACTCGCCGTCTTTGCCGTCCTATTGCATTGGGCCGGCGACATCGGTCCGCGCTTGGCGATTAAAAGCACCACCGAGCTGGGCATCCTTTTAATCCTGCCGCTCGTCTATTACGTCTTTGACTATGCCACCAACGTCTACACCACGCTGTTCCACTCGGGCTCGGTGGTAACGGTTGAGTTTTTGGCATTTGCGCTCTGTGCCTTCTATCTTATGTTTCTTGCCGTTTACCTGCGCGAATACGAAGAAAAGGAAACCGCCGAGCGAGAGCGCTGGATGCTCGAAACCCGCGACAGCGCCGCCATTAAAGAGCTCGAGGCCTGGCGTCAATCTGGGCGCGAGCTGTCGATTCTTCGCCACGATATGCGCCACTTCCTACGCGGCCTGGCCGCTTTAATTGAGGAGGGCCACACCGACGAGGCGCTCAAACGCATCGACGAACTCTGCGAAGCCGGCGACCGCACCGCCGTACGCCGCTTCTGTGCCAACGAGACCGTAAACATCGCGCTTTCGTCATTTAACTCGGATATCAATAGAAACGGCATTACCGCCAACCTGCGCGCCGCCGTACCCGAAACCATCCACGTAGGTGACGCCGACCTGTTTAGCGTGCTCTCAAATGCCTTGGAAAACGCTATCACCGCCGCAAGCGCCGCACCCCAAGGAAAGCGATTCGTCGACTTTGACCTGCGATTAGAGGACGGCCAGCTGCTGCTGTTAGTTTCCAACACGTTTGACCGCGCGCCGCGCATGGTCGACGGCATGCCCGTGACCCGGCATGCGGGCCACGGCTTTGGCACCAGGAGCATCAAACTTGCCGTGGAGCGCATGAACGGCAACTGTCAGTTCCGCATTAACGGCGATCGGTTTGAGCTGCGCGCTGTGATGTAGAAGTGCGGCGCCGATCTCGAGGCGTGCCTTGCCCGCCAGACAATCGCTCGCCGGCGCCAATCCGCTACAGCGGAGCGGCTGCCGGGGTCAGTTGCTTGATGTATGCCCACATGCGCTGCTTGGCGGCTTTGTCAGTGAGCGCCGCCTCAAAACCGTCGAGCGCGAGCACGCGGCGACCCTGCACATGGGCGACCAAGCCGGGCTTGAGCATGGCGGTGTCGAAGTCATCGATCGCCACGAGCATATCGGCGTAGGTCTCGCGCATGGCGTCAGCCGCGTTGTTGTCGAGCAGTAGCACCGCCTCGGGGTCCAAAGCCTCAAGCGCCTCACGGAACAGCTCGCACGGCAGAGTCTCGCCCACCGCGACCGCTCCGTCACCCACGCCGGCGACGCTTGCCAGCACGCAAAAATCCTCGGGCGCGTAGCCGATGGCCCCAAGCGCCTTGCGCAACGCCGCGCCATCCGGGCCGGCGGCAAGCTCGCCACCCGAACGCTCGGCCTCGTCCAAATCGCCTTTGACCAGCACGATCGGCGAGCACGCGTTGCCCGCGATACGCACGCCACGGACCGCAAGCGATGTGAGCTCCTGCTCGGCCGCCTGGGCGATGGCTTCTTTTTTCTGGCTTTGTGACGTGGACATGCGCTCTCCAATCGTTTGCGTGCCCACCATTATATAAAAGAGCTGCCCGCGAGTGGTTGCTTTGCGGGCGGCTGGGTATAAGCACGGTCGTACTGAGTTTTACGCGGCCGAGCCGCGTCGCATTATGGAGGTCACCATGGCTGACATTAATCAGATTACCCCCGAGAACTTCGATTCCATCGTTAACGACAGCCTGCCCGTGCTGGTCGATTTTTGGGCACCGTGGTGCGGGCCCTGTCGATCCCTCTCGCCCATCGTTGACGAGGTTGCCGATGAGCTGGCGGGCAAGCTTGCCGTTGCCAAATGCAACGTCGACGACAACCAGGACCTGGCCATGAAGTATGGCGTCATGAGCATCCCCACGCTGAT
>WGSR01000202.1 GCA_014871545.1 Collinsella sp.
CACTCGGGATGGCCGACCATCTCGTCGACGGTGCGGAAGCCCAGGCTCGCCATGACCTCACGCAGCTGCTCGGCAACAAAGAGCATAAAGTGCTCAACGTGCTCGGGCTTGCCGCGGAAGCCGCGACGCAAGCGACAGTTTTGCGTGGCAATGCCGGCCGGGCAGGTATCCTGCTGGCAGTCGCGCTGCATGAGGCAGCCCATGGAGATGAGCGGCATGGTCGCAAAGCCAAACTCCTCGGCACCCAGCAGGCAGGCGACGGCGACGTCGGTGCCGTCCATGAGCTTGCCATCGGCCTCGAGCACCACGCGTGAGCGCAAACCGTTTTGCAGCAGCGTCTGCTGGGCCTCGGCAAGGCCAAGCTCCAGCGGCAGACCCGCGTGCCAGATAGAGTCGCGCGCAGCGGCACCCGAGCCGCCATTGTGGCCGCTGATCAAGATCTTGTCGGCAGCGCCCTTGGCCACGCCGGTGGCGATGGTGCCGACGCCGGCCTCGCTGACCAGCTTGACCGACACGCGCGCGCCGGGGTTGGCGTTCTTAAGATCGAAGATAAGCTCTGCCAAGTCCTCGATGGAGTAGATGTCGTGGTGCGGCGGAGGCGAAATCAGGCCGATGCCGGGCGTGGACTGACGGACCTCGGCAATCCAGGGGTAGACCTTCTTGCCGGGCAGGTGACCGCCCTCACCGGGCTTGGCGCCCTGGGCCATCTTGATCTGAATCTCGAAGGCGCTGCACAGGTAGCGGCTCGTCACGCCAAAGCGCGCGCTTGCCACCTGCTTGATGGCGGAGTTCTTGGAGTCACCGTTGGCCAGCGGGGTCTCGCGGCGCGGATCCTCGCCGCCCTCGCCGGAGTTGGAACGGCCGTGCAGGCGGTTCATGGCGATGGCCATGCACTCGTGTGCCTCTTTGCTGATGGAACCGTACGACATGGCGCCGGTGTTAAAGCGGCGGACGATGTTGAGCGCGGGCTCGACCTCGTCGAGTGCCACCGGGGTGCGGCCGCCGGCATCAAAGTCCAGCAGGTCGCGCAGGCGCACGGCACGGCCGGTGCGGTGCAGGCGGGCGCTGTACTCCTTAAAGGTGTCGTAGCTGTCCTCACGGCAGGCGGTCTGCAGCAAGTAGACAGTCTGCGGATCGATGAGGTGATCCTCGCCGCCGAGCGGGCGCCACTTGGTCAGACCCAACGTGGGCAGCTGATCGGGAGCCGGGCTCTTAAGGATAGCGAGCGCGGCGTCGTAACGCTCGTTTTGCTCGCGCTCAACGTCCTCGACACCCATACCGCCCACACGGCTCACCGTGCCGGCGAAGTACGCGTTGACGAACTCCGGCGTAAAGCCGACGGCCTCAAAGATTTGCGCGGAGTGGTAGCTCTGCACCGTGGAGATGCCCATCTTGGACATGATGGAGACGATGCCCGCCGTCGCGGCCTTGTTGTAGTTGGCGATGCCCTGCTCGGCTGTCACGTCCAGATCGCCGTGCGCCGCCAAGTCGCGGATGCACGCATGCGCGTTGTACGGATAGATACCGCTCGCGGAATAGCCCACCAGCGCCGCAAAGTCGTGCGGGGACACGGCGTCGCCACACTCCACCACGATGTCGGCAAAGGTACGCACGCCGGCGCGGATCAGGTGGTTGTGCACGCAGCCCACGGCGAGCAGCGACGGCACGGGCACCTCGCCCGCTCCGGCGCGATCGCTCAACACCACGATGTTCACGCCGTCGCGGACCGCGGCCTCAACGTCCTCTGCAAGCTGCTTGAGCGCAGCCTGCAGCGCACCCTCGCCGGCATCGCGGCGGTAGACGGCACGGAAACGGCGGGTCTTAAAGCCCACGCGGTCGATGGCGCAGATACGCTCGAACTCCTCCTCGCTCAGCAGCGGACGCTCCAGGCGCACCAGCTGACAGGCCGTACGGGAGTCCTCGAGCAGGTTGCCGTGGTTACCCAGGTAGAGCGTGGTCGAGGTGACCATATGCTCGCGAAGAGCGTCGATCGGCGGGTTCGTGACCTGAGCGAACAGCTGATAGAAGTAGTCGAAGAACGAACGCGTCTTCTTGGACAGGCAGGCCAGCGGCGCATCGATGCCCATCGAGGCGAGCGGGGCCTTGCCCTGCTGGGCCATGGGGCGCACGACCTCGTCAACATCATCCCAGTGATAGCCGAGCTTGGCCATGCGTACGGCGGCGGGCACCTCGGCGTCCTCGGCGGGCGTTGCCGCAACGGGCTCATCGAGCGCGTCAACGGTCAGCGTCTCCTCGGCAATCCAATCACGGTAGGGCTTTTCTTTGGCATAGCGGGCGCGCAGTTCGTCGTTGTAGATCACGCGGCCGCGGGCAAAGTCGACCTCGAGCATCTGGCCCGGCCCCAGACAGCCGCTCGTCAGGATGTTCTCGGGGCGCACCTCGATGGTGCCCACCTCGCTTGCCAGCATAAAGCGACCGTCGCGCGTCACATAGTAGCGGGCGGGACGCAGGCCGTTACGGTCGAGGGCGGCACCCAGCGTGCGACCGTCGGTAAAGGCGATGGCCGCCGGGCCATCCCACGGCTCCATGAGCATGGACTGGTAGGCGTCGTAGGCGCGGCGCTCCTCGCTCAGACTGTCGTTGTGGTCCCACGGCTCGGGCAGCAGCATGGACGCGGCACGCGTGAGCGGACGGCCGTTCATGACCAGGAACTCGAGTACGTTGTCCAGAATCGCGGAATCGGAGCCCTCGCGGTTGATGATGGGCATCACGCGCTCAAGATCGTGCTGCAGCACGGGGCTGTACAGGTTGGGTTCGCGGGCGCGAATCCAGTTGACGTTGCCCTTGAGAGTGTTGATCTCGCCGTTGTGGATGATAAAGCGGTTGGGATGTGCGCGCTCCCAGCTGGGCGTGGTGTTGGTGGAGTAGCGCGAGTGGACGAGCGCCACGGCCGTTTTGACGGCGGCGTCGTTGAGGTCGATGAAGAAACGGCGCATCTGCGTGGCCACAAGCATGCCCTTGTACACGATGGTGCGCGAGCTCATGGAGCACACATAGAAGATCTTGTCGCGCAGGGCGAACTCGGCGTCGGCCTTCTTCTCGATGGTGCGGCGGCACACATACAGGCGGCGCTCGAAGGCGTCGCCGGCGGGCGTGTCGTCGGGGCGGCCCAGGAAGGCCTGCAAGATTGTGGGCATGCAGGCGCGGGCCGTCTCGCCCAGGTCGTGCGGGTCGACGGGCACCTCGCGCCAAAAGAGCAGCGGCACGCCGGCCTCGGCGCAGCCCTCCTCAAACACGCGGCGGGCATCCTCTACGCCCTTGTCGTCCTGCGGGAAGAACAGCATGGCCACACCAT
>WGSR01000203.1 GCA_014871545.1 Collinsella sp.
GCTGCCTTTAGCATGGGCGAGGGGCATGGCATCGCGTTTGCCGTGCTGGCGTTGGCGGTCATTATCGCTATTGCCGTGTACTTGCTTCGCGCGCCCCAGCTTGCTCGCTTGGAGGTGGTGGGCATGGCTATGGTCGCGGGCGGCGCCATTGGCAACGCGATCGACCGTCTGACTTTTGGCTTTGTGACCGATTTTATTGCCACCACCTTCATCGACTTTCCCGTCTTCAATGTGGCCGATATCGGCATTACCGTGGGCGTTGTGCTCGCCCTCTTCGGCTACATGTTCTTGAGTCCCGCGGCCCGCGAGGTTGATGCGACTGCCGAGCTCAATGCCCGTGATGAGGCCCGCGCTAAGCGCAAAGCCAAGCAGCGTGGGGAGCGTGCCCGCAAGATTCGCGAAAGGAATGAGCGTTAATGGCCGACATCCATATTCTTGTTGCTGACGATTCCGCTGGTCAGCGTCTTGACGCCTATTTGGGCGCCAACGATGGCTGTCCCACGCGCTCTGCCTGCGCGCATCTGATCGAGGGAGGCGCCGTTGCCGTCAACGGTGAGACTTGTCTCTCTAAAAAGTACGCCGTACGCGCCGGCGATCGCATCTCGGTCGACTTGCCCGAGCCGCACGACCCGACCGACGTGATTCCCGAGGCCATTCCCCTCGATATCCGCTACGAGGACGACTACCTTATCGTGCTCTCCAAGCAGCGGGGCCTGGTGTGCCATCCCGCCCATGGCCACGAGAGCGGCACCCTTGCGAACGCTCTGGTCTACCACTGCGGCATCGATCATCTTGGTACTGTGCAGGGTGAGGACCGCCCCGGCATCGTGCATCGCCTGGATCGCGATACCTCGGGCCTTATGCTCGCGGCAAAAGACGACGACACCCAGCGCGCGCTTCAGAATCTCATCCGCACGCGCACGCTCGACCGTCGCTATATCACGCTCGTTCACGGTCACATCGCCATGGACGAGGGCACTATCAACACCGGTATTGCCCGTTCCACGCGCGACCGCGTGAAGATGGCGGTTTCGGATGACCCCTTTGCCCGTCAGGCCATTACGACCTTTAAGGTCCTCGAGCGCTTTGATTCCACGCGTTTTGACGACGGCTATACGCTCGTTGAGTGCCACCTGTTTACGGGCCGCACACATCAGATTCGCGTGCATATGCGCCATATCAACCACGCCTGCGTGGGCGATCCGCTCTACGGCAAGTGCGATGCGCGTGCCGATCAGGGCCTGACCAGGCAGTTCCTGCATTCTTGGCGCGTTGCGTTCGATCATCCCGTAACGGGGAAGCGCATTGAGTGCCGTGATGAGCTGCCGTGGGATCTTGCCGCGGTTCTGGACGATCTGGCCCCGCGTTCGCTTGGTCGCACTGCCGCCGGCGACGACATCGTTCCGCAGCTCGGTCTTCTCGAAGCCTAGCCAGTATTAGGTGGTTTCTTGAACTCGGTAAGCCTGCGGTAAGATATACGATTGTTTACGTTACACGTTGCTGGGAGCCTGCATGCTCGCCTTTTTACAAACCAACACACCCATCGTGATCTTCAACCAGATTGTCGTCACGCTGCTCACGGTCTGCTTTCTGTACCAGGTGGTCTTCTTTGTCATTGGCGCTCTTCGTGGCGAGGTCGCGCCTCCCAAGGCCAAAAAACTCCATCGCTATGCCTTTTTTATCGCGGCGCATAACGAGGAAGCCGTAATTGCCAATCTCGTACGCTCCATCAAGGACCAGGACTATCCGTCCGAGCTTATCGAGGTCTTTGTCGTTGCCGACGCCTGCACCGACAACACCGCGCAGCTCGCACGCGAGGCCGGTGCCATTGTTTACGAGCGCAATGACCTGGCCCGAAAGGGCAAGAGCTGGGTCATGGACTTTGGTTTCGATCGCATTCTCAACGAGTATCCCGACACGTTTGAGGGCTACTTTATCTTCGATGCCGACAACGTTATCTCCCGCGATTACGTGTCCAAGATGAACGATGCCTTTGACCAGGGCTTCCATGTGGTCACGAGCTATCGCAATTCCAAGAACTTCGGCAGCTCGTGGATCTCGGCTGCTAATGCCACGTGGTATCTACGCGAGGCGCGCTTCCTCAACAACGCGCGCAATATCTGTAAGACGTCTTGTGCCGTCTCGGGGTCGGGCTACCTCATCTCCGCCAGCGTTATCGAGGGCATGCACGGTTGGCAGTTCCATACGCTGACTGAGGATATTCAGTTCACCACGTTCTGCGCCATTCACGGCATTCGCATCGGTTATGCGCCGGCGGAGTTCTTTGACGAACAGCCCGTGACGTTTAAGGCGTCCTGGAAACAGCGCATGCGCTGGACCAAGGGCTTTTACCAGGTGTTCTTTACCTACGGTAAGCATCTGGTCAAGTCGACGTTCCGCTATCATCGCTTTGCCGCCTACGACATGTTCATGACGATCGCCCCGGGTATGCTGCTATCGCTGATCTCGATGCTCGCTAATGCGACGTTCTTGATTGTGGGTGGCCTTTCGCATGGTTTCTTGGCAACCGAAGTCGAGATGCAGGCGTGCGCCGCTTCGCTCATTATGACCTTCGCCATGATGTATCAGACGTTCTTTATCCTGGCGCTGCTCACGACTATCTTTGAGTACAAGCATATTCACTGCGCGCAAAAGTGGCGCCTGGTGACTAACCTGTTTACCTTCCCGATCTTTATGTTCAGCTATATCCCCATCACGGTGGCCGCGCTGTTCCTGAAGGTCGACTGGGTTCCTACCCAGCATGCCGTAAACGTCACCCTCGACGAGGTCATGCAAGGCGCCAAATAACCACCACCAAAACCACCGCAAAGGGGACAGGCACCTTTGTGGTGGTTTTTGCTTTTGCGATGCAGCTCGAGGAGGTACTCGATGTTTTATATCCCGTTTTGGATTTGCATCTTTGCCGGCGCGGCGATTGATGCCCGTCAGCGACGTTTTCCCAATGAACTTGCCGGTGCGTGTGCGGTGACGGCGTTAGTGGGCGTTTGGCTCGACAAAGGCGTTAACACAGCGCTTGACCACGCGGGTCTTGCCGTCATTGTGTATCTTGCTCTCGTGCTGACTGAGTCCCTCTGGCGTCGTCTTCGCCAAATCCCGGGCATCGGCATGGGGGATGCCAAGGCGCTCTTCGCGCTTTGCACGCTCGACCCTATGGGTGGCATCGTGGCATTTGCCGTCGCACTCCTGGCTCTGGCCCTTTCCTGCCTCTTCACAAAATCGCGCTCCCTGCCATTGCTCCCGTTTTTAGTGCCGATTTTTGCCATAATCGAGGTCGTGGGCTGCACT
>WGSR01000204.1 GCA_014871545.1 Collinsella sp.
ACGACGAGACCGTCATCGATGCCGACTTTATGAAGCGTGCGACCTATGCACTGGGCCAACAGACGCGTCAGGGCCTGCCGATTTTAGTCAAGAGCGGCTATTTCTACGATCGCGACGGCTCGCCGCTGGCTCCCACGGACAAGGCGGGCATCTGCCATCGTTGGTGGACCAAGCGCATCGAGTTCAACCGTTGGATGAAAAAGGCGCTCTCGGGCACCCGCATCTCGCGCTCCAACTACGTGTGCGGCGGCCTGATGGCCCTGCACGCCCGCGCCTTTACGCGTGTAGCCTTTGACCCGTTTATCACCCGCGGCGAGGACTTGGATTACCTCTTTAACATGCGCATGTTTGGCTACGACGTGTGGTTCGATAACGAGTGGACCGTGCGTCATCTGCCTCCGGAGTCCGAAAAGCGCTCACCGCGCTTTATGCAGGATGTATACCGTTGGTACTACGAAAGGGCAAAGTTGACATTCGCCGCGCATCAAAAGGAGCTCATTCCCGTTACGGCGGCATCGCTCATGCCCTACCCGGGCCCGTGGATTTCGCGCGAGCTCGACGACCGCGTGCGCAAGACCGCTATGGTCCGCAGCGTGTTTACCCGCGAGCATGAGGGCTACCTGCGCATCTGGCGCCACGGTATTGACGAGGCCAAGACCTACGCGCGCCAAAACGCCGCAAGCTACCTGCGTTTCCAGAGCTTTTGGCCCAAGATCATGGACGGGCTTTGGCGTGACGCACAGCTGATCAGTATCCTGGAGGGGGCCGAATGATCGACCGCCGCGCCCAGCGCGATAGTTCAATATCAATCTTTCGCATCATTGCCGTTGCCTGCGCCATTTGCGTGCTGGTGTACTTTATTTTTGCCTTGGTGACCGGTATCGAGCCGATCGCCACGGTGATTGCCTGCGCGCTGCTGTGCATCTTTCTGTGCATCTTTATCTTTTTGACGCTCAATCCCGATTCGGTGCGCTCCCAGTACACCGAGGAGACGCTCTCGGTGGCCTCGGCCATGCTCGAGGACATTAAGGGCGGTCTGACGCAGGAGTCGGCGCGTTTGGTGTGCCGGCGCATTTTGCCCGAGACGCGCGCCATGACGGTGGCCATCACCGACGAGGGCAACGTGTTGGCCTGCGCGGGCGAGTTTGAGGAAAAACTACTGCCAGATTCTCCCATCCACACGCTTGCCACACGCTACGTTATCGAACATGGCATCGTGCAGTCGTTCAACCGTATGGTGGATGTCGTGGGCTCGGATGGCTCGCACAACCAAGTCCCCGCCGGCATTATCGCCCCCATCAAGGTGGGCGATCGTACCGTCGGCACGCTCAAGTTCTACTACAAGACCCCGCGCGCCGTCGACCGTACCCAGTACGCGCTTGCCTCGGGCTTTGCCGAGATCTTGTCCACGCAGCTCGCCATCCACGAGCTCGAGGTGCAAAAGGAACTCACAGCGCGCGCCGAGGTGCGTGCGCTGCAGGCGCAGATTAACCCGCACTTCCTGTTCAACACGCTGAACACCATTGCATCGTTTACGCGCACCGACCCGCTGCGGGCCCGCGAACTGCTTCGTGAGTTCTCATCGTTCTATCGTGCCACGCTCGACAACTCGGGATCGCTTATTCCGGTCTCGCGCGAGGTTGCACAGACCAAGCGCTACCTTACCTTTGAGAAGGCCCGCTTTGGCGAGGACCGCGTGCTTGCGACGTTCGATGTGTCCGAGGACGTGGAAGATACGCTGGTGCCGGCGTTCGTGATCCAGCCGATTGTCGAGAACGCCGTACGTCATGGTATGGGCGATGACGACGCCCTGAGGATCGACGTGACCGTTCACCAAGACGGCGAGGATGCAATCTTGATTGCCGTGGCCGATAATGGCGTGGGCATGGATGAGGGTACCGCCGCCAGACTGTTTGACGAGCGCTCTGCCCGTCCCGACGCCAGCTCTCCCCAGGGTGGCGGCGCCGGTGTGGCCATGCACAATATTTCGGAGCGCATCCATCGCTTTTATGGGCCGCACTCCTATACGCGTGTCGAATCGGCGCCGGGCAAGGGCACCAAAGTGCTCCTTCATCTTGATTTGTCAGAGAGCATCTTTGACATTCAAGAGTAAAATAAAGGGCTACGGGCTCAACGTCATGCGACGGATGCCCGGCGTAGTTAGTTGACGAAAGGTTTTATCCCTATGCTGCGTGCGATGATTGTGGATGATGAGGCGCCGGCTCGCTCGGAGCTTCGCTTCCTGCTCGAGCAAACGGGCAAGATCGGCACGATCACGGAGGCGTCGAGCGTCCGCTCCGCCATCGAGATGCTTATGGAAAGTCGCGTGGATGTCGTGTTTCTCGATATCTCGATGCCCGGTGCCTCGGGCCTGCAACTTGCCGAGGCGCTGCATAAGCTCAAAAATCCGCCGGCGATCGTGTTTGTGACTGCGTATAGTGACCATGCGGTCGAGGCATTCGACGTGGATGCCGTCGATTATCTGATGAAGCCGGTCGAGGAAGCTCGCTTGGATCGCGCGATCGAGAAGGTCATGCAACGCGCCAAGCCGGTTACGGACAGCAAGGTGACCATCGAGCGTATCCCGGTGGAAAAGGGCGGCCGCAAGGTGCTCATTCCCGTGGACGACATTCGCTTTATCATGGCCAAGGACGATTACTCCTGCATCTATACCGTCGATGATCGCTTTTTGTCGACGACCTCGCTGGCGCAGTTTGAGGCCAAGCTCTGCGACTTTGGCTTCTTCCGTGTTCACCGCCGCTATATCGTCAACTTGGCGTGCGTTACGGACGTCGAGACGGTGCCCTCGGGCGCCATCCAGCTGGGCATTACGGGCGTCGACGAACGCGTGCCGGTTTCGCGCCGCCGCGTCGTGCCGCTCAAGAAGGCTCTGAGTCTCTAGCACACTGGCCCCGCAGCCCTGTAGACCCATCGTCTGCGGAGCCGTGGGGCTTTTTTGTATGTATCTGCCGAATCGTTTTTTGCGGAAGGGATCCCATGAACAGCGCAAGCGCCAAGCGCATCGACATCATCTCGGACACCCACGGCTATTTATCGCCTGCGCTCTTGGATGAGCTTGAGGGCGCAGACCTGATCATCCACGCCGGCGATCTCACGTCAGAGATGGACTACGAGCACCTATGCACCATCGCCCCCGTGCGGGCCGTACTGGGCAACAACGATTACTACCGCGACTACGGTCCCGATGTAGACCGTCTTGCGCTCTTTACCTACGAAGGCCTCAAATTCGCCGTAGCCCACTACCGCGAAGACCTTCCGGTGGGATCCGTAGACGTAGCCATCA
>WGSR01000205.1 GCA_014871545.1 Collinsella sp.
CCTGCAAATACACCAACCAGATCACGAGCTCGAGCGTCGACGAGATCGAAGAGCTCAATAACATGCAAACCGAACTCGAGCAGAACAAGGCTGAGCTCCAGCAGGCCAAGTCTCAACTTGAGGCAGAGCAGAAAAACGCCGAGGACGCGCTGGCGCAGGCCCAGCAGCTCCGCAGCGAGGCGCAGGCAAAAGCCGAGCAGGAAAATGCCGCCGAGCTTGCCAAGCTTGAGGCCGATAAGGCCGCTGCCGCCGAGAAGCTCTCGGGCGAGGGCGTAAGCGGCAGCAATTCCAGCAGCCAGGCCACCAACACCAACACCACCATCGACACCACGGTGAACAGCTCCAATACTGGTAACTCCGATTACGATTCGTTCATTAATGAGTGGACAGGCCGCATCGACAATTATCTCGCCGGCTCCCCCATGGCAGGCCAGGGCTATAACTTTGCCGTCGCCGCTTGGAATACCGGTGTCGACCCCCGTTGGTCCCCCGCCATCGCCTGCATCGAGAGCACCAAGGGTGCTTATTGCGCCAATTCTTACAACGCCTGGGGCTGGAGTGCCCGTGGCGGCGGTTGGCGCAGCTTTGGCAGCTGGAGCGAGGGCATCTCCGCCCACGTTGCCTATCTGGGCGCCAACTACGGCTCCACCCTTACCCCGGCAGCGGCCAAAAAGTACTGCCCGCCCACGTGGCAGGACTGGTACAACAAAGTCGCCGCTCAGATGAACCGCATCTAAGTGCAACTGCAAAGGGCCCCAATGGGGTCCTTTTCTTTTAGGTAGCGGAGGTATCGACGACGCCGGTCGCATTGGCAACCGCGACTATGACAATCATGCATAGGAGCAGCACACCCAATGCCTTGAGCCAGAGTTTCGCGAGTTTCTTGCCGCGATAGCTGTCGAGCAGTGCGAATCGCCGACGAAGACGGCGCTTATCGAGCAGCGCAAAATGCATAAGCACCATAAGGCCATCGACAAAGAAAAAAACTCGATTATGAGAAGCCACGTCGGGTAGCTTTGGTTTGCTCCGGTGGGGTGAAAGACGGCAAAGTGACTTCCGACAAAGAACACAAGCAACGAGAAGCAGACGAGCGTATTCCAAATGCGCCCCAGAGACTCCGGAACGCGAGAGAGCAGGCCGCATGCAGCGGAGGCGGCGGGACTAGGAAGCCCTGCGGGGTTTCGGGGCCCTTGGGGCGTCAACACCGTCTCCGAGGCCGGAGTACGGACAGGCGCAGGCGCAGGAGGCCGTACGGGGCGACTCAGATCGTATGCCGCGCGCGTCGCCCGTCCCAACGCTTCCGCACTCGCAAAACGTTTGGCCGGGTCAAGCGCCATCGACATGCAGATGACATCGGCAAGTGGAGTGGGAATGCCGCGCGCCTCGCATTGCTCGCGCATGTCGAGCCCTGGTTTAGGGTCGACTCCCGTCAAGCAGAAGAACAACAGAGCGCCAAGTGCGTAGACGTCGCTGCGCACACTCGTCTGCCCAAACCCATACTGTTCGGGCGGCGCATAGGGTCGCGTGCCAAACTTGACGGTGTCGGCATCGGCGCCATCGCGCCATACGCGCGCGATCCCCAAGTCGATAATCACCAGCGATGAAAACGTCAGGCCCTCATCGAGCGTACAGCTCGCACCCGTCACGATGATATTCGACGGCTTGAGGTCGCGATGGATCACCGACGCCGAAGCCTCCCCCGCCATTGCAAAACCGGCATGGAGCTCGCCCACGGCATCGCATAGGACAGGATACATTTCGTGCGCATAATCGGGGGTAGCTCCCAGACGGTCCACCAGCGCCCCGAGCGTCTCCCCTTCGATGTATTCCATAACCACGTTGAGATCGTCGCCCACACGACGACAATCGACGATTCTGGGCAGGTGCTCAAAACGTCTGCCCGCCCGTTGAGCGGCAAACAGACGCTCGTATGCCCCGCCGATTTGAGCCGAAGCATCGATGCGTTTACGGACAAAGGGGCCGAGCGAACCACCGCCGGTTCCTTCAAAGTACACGAGCTCGGTTGTTTCAACGGACGAGCGCTTAAGTACACGCTCCACGCGATAGCTGTCGTCGCGATCGAGCGACGCCAGGTGCTCGGCAAGCGCTGCGGTTAGCTCGTCATCGGAATATGTTGGGGTCTGAGTATCCATAGCCTCCATCATAGCGCAGGGCGCAGACACCCCATGGCATCCGCGCCCCGTTCGTTTGCATCGTTGTTCGGCAGCTCCGCCGGCTCAGATATCAGCCGCTAACTCACCGTCTCCTCGCCAAAGCGATACAGCTCCTCGTTGACCTTTTGTAGGCTGCACCCGCGATCGATGCAAAAAATGATAATCGCATCGCGGCGGTCCTTGCAGTTAAGGACGCTTACCCCGGCAGCCGTCAGCGCACGGTTGGTCTCTTTGAGCGTCAGCGCCATCGCAAAGGCAATCTGCAGCACCTTATTGCGACTCGGATGACGCGCGCCGGTAAAGATCTGATAGCCAAAGGTCTCATTGAGATCGGCCATACGAACCACGTGCGAGCGCTCCAAGCCCTTTTCCTGCAGTAGCTGCTTCAGGTAGTTCGAAAGCGACGGGGTGGCAAAGTCGTGTTCTTTGATATAGCCATCGATGTTTGGCGCGTCGAGAAGCTCATTGAGTAACTCGTCAGTCATCTTTTTATCGGGCATACGACTTCACCTCCCCCAGTGCATGCAACATGCTAGAAACCGCTTACGTCCGAACGCTCCCAGCTAGCAACCTGGTCGGGAGACACCGTACCCAGCGCCTCGAACTTCCAGGAGCCGCCCGCCTTCAGATGATTGGTGTTTGCAAGAGCCGTTCCAACCTGGTTGCCATCGGCATCATACAGAACATATTCAATCTGAATGTAGCTCTTTTCCTTATCCGTGTTATTGGTCAGCGTGCCCGTGATCTTATAGGTAAACTGATTGGAAGTGTCTTCAGCCTCGTCAGCAATGGTATACGGTTCTTGCGGTTCTTTTTGCTCCTCAGCCTGCTGTGTCGTCTCGGCAGGTTTTGCCGAATCGCTCGCAGACGAATCGGTTGAGTTGCCGCCCATAGAGCCCACGGCACCGACAATAACCAGCACCACAATGATGCCTAGGACAATCTTGCCGATCGGCTTCTTTCCCTCTTTTGCCATTATTCATCCTTCCTACGATCCGGCTACCGTGCCGGCACACAGCACATCGTAGGAAGGATTGAACTTGAATTCATTAGCTGAGAGCTAAGGTTGCGGTAAACGGCCAATGCAGTTAT
>WGSR01000206.1 GCA_014871545.1 Collinsella sp.
ATCGAGGGCGGCGACGCGATCCTTTCGGTTGACGGAGTATCGTGCTCTACCTGGATGGACGTTTACGATGCCATCGGCAAGGCCGCCGGTAAGGACGATATCGCCATTGAGTATGAGCGCGACGGCAAGCAGCATTCGACCTCGGTTGCGCTCAAAGAGGACGAGCGCCTAGGTGTGTATGCCTCTACGCAGGTGGTCCGTTTAGACCCCATCACGTCGGCTCGCCTTTCGTTCTCCTATGTCGTGCAGACAGCGGAGGGCGTGATACGCCTGCTCCAGCCGCAGCATACGATGGAGATTCTCGACCAGTCCTCTTCAATCGTGGGTATTAGCGTTATGTCCTCACAGGCTGCTGCCGCCGGCCCTGCCACGTTCCTTTCGTTTGCCGCCCTCATTTCGTTCTCGCTTGGCTTTATGAACCTGCTGCCCATCCCACCACTCGATGGCGGCAAGCTGGTCATCGAGATCATTCAAAAGATTGCTGGCCGCGAGCTTCCGCTCAAGGTCCAGACGATTGTGAGCTATGTGGGCATCGCGCTCTTTGCGCTGCTGTTTGTCTATATGCTTCGTTCCGACATCCTTCGATTTATTCTGTAGGGGAGTGTTTGGATTGTCTTTATCCCATCCTTTGCCGCGCGAACTGACGCACCCCGTGCGTGTGGGCGGCGTACAGATCGGTGGCGGCGCGCCGGTCGTGGTTCAGTCCATGACTTGCACCGATACCGCCGACGCCCAGGCAACGCTTGCGCAAGTGTGCGCGTTGGCGCAGGCTGGCTGCGATATCGTGCGCGTGAGCGTGCCCACCGAGGCCGCGCTTGAGGGTTTCCGCACCATCTGTGCCGAGTCTCCGGTGCCGATCGTCGCCGATATCCACTTTAACCATAAGCTTGCCATTGGTGCCGTTGAGGCTGGTGCCGCCAAGCTGCGCATTAATCCCGGCAATATCGGCGATTGGGCTAAGGTCGATGCCGTCATCGACGCCGCCGGCGCTGCGGGCTGTGCGATTCGCATCGGTGTCAACGCCGGTTCGCTTGAGCAGGATATCGCCGAGCGCGATGACCTCACGCAGCCCGAAAAGCTCGTGATGTCGAGCGAGCGTTTTGTCAAGCATTTTGAAGACCGCGGCTTTACCAACATCGTGCTTTCCGCCAAGGCCCATAGTGTACAGACGACGCTTGATGCTTATCGCGCCCTGTCGCGCGAGATTCCCCATGTTCCGCTTCACCTGGGCGTGACGGAGGCGGGGACCAAGCTCCAGGGCACCATCAAGAGCTCTGTAGGCTTGGGTATCTTGCTTTCCGAAGGCATTGGCGACACCATGCGTGTTTCGCTCACAGCTGATCCGGTTGAGGAGCCGCCGGTTGCCTGGGGTATTCTGCAGTCGCTGGGCCTGCGTCGCCGTGGCCCCGAGATTGTCTCGTGCCCCACGTGCGCCCGCTGCCAGGTTAACCTCATTCCCATCGCCGAGGAGGTCACCGAGCGGCTTAAGAACTACTCCGCGCCGCTTTCTATCGCTGTGATGGGATGTGCCGTTAATGGCCCCGGTGAGGCTTCTGATGCCGACCTGGGCGTTGCTTGCGGACGTGGTCAGGCCTTGCTCTTTTCGCATGGCCAGATCATTGGTAAAGTAGCTGAGGACCAAATTGTCGACGCGCTTATGGCAGAGGTCGACAAACTTATTGAGGAGAAATAAATGACCCGAGCAATGTATATGTCTAAGCTCTATGCGCCGACGCTTAAAGAGGATCCGGCGGACGCTGAGCTCGCCAGCCACCGCCTGCTGCTCCGTGCCGGCATGATCCGCAAGGAGGCCGCCGGTCTGTATTCCTACCTGCCGCTCGCATGGCGCTCGATTCGCAAGATCGAGAACATCGTGCGCGACGAGATGGATGCCGCCGGTGCCCAGGAGCTCATGATGCCCATTATGGTCGACGCTGAGCTATGGCGCGAGTCCGGCCGCATCGACGCCTATGGCAAGGAACTCGTGCGCTTCGATGACCGCCACGGCCGCGAGTTCGTGCTGGGCCCCACGCACGAGGAGACCGTGACCGCCCTGGTTCGCAATGAGCTGCGTTCCTACAAGCAACTGCCCGTTAACCTCTACCACATCCAGGACAAGTTCCGCGACGAGTTCCGTCCCCGCTTTGGCCTGATGCGCGGTCGCGAGTTCATCATGAAGGACGCCTACAGCTTCTCTGCCACGCAGGAGAGTCTGCAGGAGGAGTACGACAAGATGAAGCAGGCCTACGCCAACATCTGCGAGCGCTGCTACATCAAGGCTCTGCCCGTTGTCGCTGACTCCGGCGAGATCGGTGGCGACACCTCCGTCGAGTACATGGCTTTGGCCGACGCCGGTGAGGCCTCGCTCGTCTACTGCGACGAGTGCGGCTTTGCTGCCGATGACGAGGCCGCAAGTACCAAGGTCGTTGTGACCGAGGGTCCTGGCGACGGTACGCTTACCAAGGTCGAGACTCCGGGTATGGGCACCATCGAGGCCGTTGCAAAGTTCTTCGGCTTCCCCGAGAACGGCACGCGCAAGTCGCTGGCACTCATCGACGCTGAGGGCAAGCCTGTCGTGGCCATCGTTCCGGGCGATCATGAACTCAACGACTGCAAGGCCGAGCATGTCTTTGGCAAGGGCTATCGCATGATGACCGATGAGGAGCTTCAGGCGAACGGCCTGCACAAGGGCTTTATCGGACCGGTCAACCTGCCCGAGGGCATCCGTCTGGTGTGCGACGAGAGCCTGCGCGAGTCCAAGCAGTGGGCCTGCGGTGCCAACGAGGTCGATTATCACTTTACCGGTGCCTGCCCCGAGCGCGACTTTACCGTCGACGAGTGGGCCGACCTGGTCACCGTCGTTGCCGGCGATCCTTGCCCGCACTGCGGCAAGCCGCTCTCTGCTGCTCGCGGCATCGAGGTTTCCCAGGTCTTCCAGCTGGGCACCAAGTACTCCGAGGCCATGGGTGCCACCTTTATGGATGAGGACGGCAAGGAGAAGGCGCTTATCATGGGTTGCTACGGCGTGGGCGTTTCTCGCTCGCTCGCTGCCGTCGTGGAGCAGCACAACGACGAGCACGGCATCGTCTGGCCGGTCTCCGTTGCCCCGTACGAGGTTGCGGTGATTCCGCTCGACCCCAAGAAGGAGGAGTGCGCTTCCGTCTGCGAGCAGATCGTTGATGGCCTGTGCGCCGAGGGTATCGAGGTCGTCGTCGACGA
>WGSR01000207.1 GCA_014871545.1 Collinsella sp.
GTATCGTTGGACGGGCGCCTTGCCACAGGATCACCTTCACCCTTGCGAGATCTGAATAGCGTGAATGCCGGCCCGGGCAGAAATACATCCCGCGCCGAGGCCCGCTATCGTCGGACGCATGTTAACGTACTCTACTTTTTCTATCTGCATCTCTTCTGCTTTATAAGTCCATACGGCAGTACCGTTCACGGCTGAATTTCTACCGATTACCAGATTCTCAAAAAGTGACAAGCGATGTGTTATGAGTACGTTAACATAGCCCGTAACGTGCGGTATTGTGAACACTTGGTTCATGCCGCTTCAAGTTGTTAACGTACTCATAACGACGCAAAACCCACCCGTGCGCGCCAAGGAAAGGACTCCCATGACCACCCCCGACGAAAAGACATTCGCCACGCTCACCAAGCTGTTCGAGGAGGAGTTTGGCCCCATCGGCGACCGCCAGGTGCTCTACGTGCACGCGCCCGGCCGTTCCGAGATCAGCGGCAACCACACCGACCACGAGGGTGGCCACGTTATCGCCGGCTCGCTCGATGTCGCCGTCGACGGCATCGCCGTGGCAACCGATTCCAACAAGGTTCGCGTTGCCGACGAGGGCTATCCCACGTTTGAGATCGCGCTCGACACGCTAGACGTTCAGGAGTCCGAGAAGGGCACGTCCGCAAGCCTCGTGCGCGGTATGGCCCACGAGGTCGCAGCCCTTGGCGTTGAGCCCAAAGGCTTCGACTTTGCCTTTACCTGCTCCGTCCCCTCGGGCGGCGGCCTTTCCAGCTCTGCCGCCGTCGAAGCCGCGTACGGTCGTGCCATGGAGACGCTCTGGGGCGCGCCCGCCATTGAGCCCGTCACGCTCGCCCAGATGAGCCAGCGCACCGAGAACAACTACTACGGCAAGCCCTGCGGTCTGATGGACCAGGCCGCCGTTTGCTTGGGCGGACTCGCCTACATGGACTTTGAGGATCAGGCCCAGCCCAAGACCCAGAAGCTCGAACTCAACTTTGAGGATCACGGCTATGCGCTCGTGCTCGTTAAGGTCGGTGCCGACCATGTGGCAGCTACCGACGACTACGCCGCCGTTCCGCGCGAGATGCAGGACGTCGCCGCCGAGTTTGGCAAGGCGCGTCTGTGCGAGGTAAACGTGGCGGACTTTGACGCCAAACTCCCCGAGCTGCGCGCCAAGCTGGGCGACCGTGCCTGCCTGCGCGCCGTTCACTACTGGTACGAAAACGGCCTAGTCGACAAGCGCTGGGCTGCCCTGAACGCCGGCGACATCGACCAGTTCCTGGTCCTGACGCGCGAGTCCGGCGCCAGCTCTGCCATGTACCTGCAGAATGTCGTTGCCAAGCTGGGCTCCGAGCAGCCCTCGATGTATGCCCTGGCACTGGCCGAGCATGTGCTCGACGGCCGCGGCGCCGTCCGTATCCACGGCGGCGGCTTCGGCGGTACCATCCAGGCCTTCGTGCCGCTCGATCTGGTCGACACCTTCATTGCCAAGATGAACGGCTGGCTGGGCGAGGGCTCTGCCCGCCACTACGCAATTTCTGACAAGGGGGCTTACGCGGCATGGCTGTAATGACTGACGTGCGCGAGGCCGCGCAGAACCTGATCGAGTACGCTATCCACCGATCGATGATCGGCCAGGACGATCGCATCTGGGCATACAACACCATTTTGGAGTGCATCGGCGCCACGGGCCCCGCACTCGACATGGCCTGGGCGCTCCAGGTCGAAAAACTCTCGCTCTTGCACCCCGATACCCTGCCCGACTTTGACCTTGAAGGCACGCTTGCCGCGCTTGCCGAGGCTGCCGTTGCCAACGGTGCCGCCGAGGACACGGTGTCGGGCCGCGACCGCATCGCCATGCGCATCATGGGCGCGCTCATGCCGAGGCCTTCGGTTGTAAACGAGGAGTTCAACGGACGTATGGGCGTCAACGAGCCCCGCGCCGCGACCGACTGGTTCTACGGCCTGTGCTGCGACGCCGGCTACGTGCGCCGTGCCGCCATCGCGCGCAACATCAAATGGAGCACCCCCACCAACTGGGGCGATCTTGAAATCACCATCAACCTGTCCAAACCCGAGAAGGACCCGCGCGATATCGCCGCGGCAGGTGCAGCCAAGAACTTGGGCGAGAAGTATCCCGCCTGCCAGCTCTGCATCGAGAACGAGGGCTACCCCGGACGCTCCGCCGCAGCCGACGGCGGCGCTCACCCCGCCCGCCAGAATCTGCGCGTTATCCCCATTGAGCTCGACGGCGAGCGCTGGGGCTTCCAATACAGCCCGTACGCGTACTTTAACGAGCACTGCATTGCCATGAGCTCCGAGCATCGCCCGATGCACGTCGACCGCAAGGGGCTGACCTGCCTGCTCGACTTTGTCGACCTGTTCCCGCACTACTTTATTGGCTCCAACGCCGACCTGCCCATCGTGGGCGGCTCGATTCTGTCGCACGACCACTTCCAGGGCGGTGCGCACGAGTTCCCCATGATGCATGCCGCCGAGGTCTCGCAGTTTAGCGTGCCCGGCTTTGACCAAGTCAGCGGTACCGTGTTGCAGTGGCCGCTTTCGGTGCTGCGCCTGCGCTCGCACGACCGCGCCCAGCTGCTCGACGCTGCCGAGAAGATTATCCTCGCCTGGCGCGAGTGGACCGATGAGTCGGTGGGCATCATCGCGCACACAGCCGACGGCGTAGCGCACAACACCGTGACGCCCGTCATCCGCCGCGTCGACTCCCGCGGCAATGCCGGCGGCGAGATCTACGAGGCCTACCTGGCGCTTCGCTGCAATATCACGACCGACGAGCATCCGCTGGGCGTATTCCACCCGCATGCCGAGTACCACCACATTAAGAAGGAGAACATCGGCCTGATCGAGGTCATGGGCCTGGCCATTTTGCCGCCGCGCTTGGTTCCCGAGCTCGGCGCTGTCCGCAAGCACTTGCTGGCGGCCAAGGCCGATGCCAGCTACGACCTTGCTGGCGCGCTCGAGGGCGACGACCTTTGCCGCAGCCATGCCGCGTGGGCCGAGGACGTCTTTGCTCGCCGCGCCGACGAGCTTACGGCCGACAACGCCATCGATATCCTGCACGAGGAGGTCGGCGTGGTGTTTGGCCACGTGCTCGACAACGCCGGCGTCTTTAAGTGGGACGAGGCAGGACGCGCCGCCCAACAGCGCTTTATCGACTCGCTGTAGCA
>WGSR01000208.1 GCA_014871545.1 Collinsella sp.
GCACCTGCGCACGGTACAATGGTTGGGTTACGACCAACGTGCCAATAACCAAAAAGGAGCCGCTATGATCGATCGCTATACCCGCCCGGAGATGGGACACATCTTCTCCCTCGAGAACAAGTACGCCATTTGGCAGGAGATCGAGGTTCTGGCCTGCGAGGCCCAGGCGGAGCTCGGCAAGATCGGTATTTCCAAAGACGAGGCCCAGTGGATCCGCGACCATGCCAACTTTGAGAAGGCGAAGGTCGATGAGATCGAGGAAGTCACGCGCCACGACGTCATTGCCTTCCTGACCAACATGAAGGAATACATCGATGCCGATGTTCCCGAGGACGACCCCAAGCCCAGCCGCTGGGTTCACTATGGCATGACCAGCTCCGATCTGGGCGACACGGCCCTGTGCTACCAGCTCACCCAGGCCTGCGACCTGATCATCGAGGATGTCAAAAAACTCGGCGAGATCTGCAAGCGTCGCGCCTTTGAGGAGCGCAACACGCTCTGCGCCGGCCGTACTCATGGCATCCATGCCGAGCCGATGACCTTCGGCATGAAGTTTGGCTCTTGGGCCTGGGAGCTCAAGCGCGATCTGGATCGTCTTGAGGACGCCCGCAAGAATGTTGCCTTTGGTGCCATCTCGGGCGCTGTCGGCACCTACAGCTCCATCGAGCCGTTTGTCGAGGAATATGTCTGCGAGCACCTGGGCCTGGTTCACGACCCGCTGTCCACACAGGTTATTAGCCGCGATCATCACGCCTACCTCGCCGGCGTTCTCGCCACCACCGCGGCCACCTGTGAGCGCATCGCTACCGAGGTTCGCAATCTGCAGAAGACCGATACACTCGAGGCCGAGGAACCGTTCCGTAAGGGTCAAAAGGGCAGCTCCGCCATGCCGCACAAGCGCAACCCCATCACCATGGAGAAGGTCTGCGGTCTGTCGCGCGTCGTGAAGTCCAACGCCCAGGTTGCCTTCGATAACGTCGCCCTGTGGCACGAGCGTGACATTTCGCACTCCTCTGCCGAGCGCGTCGCCCAGGCCGATAGCTTCATCGCCCTCGACCACATGTTCCAGTGCCTCATCCGCGTTATCGACGGCCTGCAGCTGTATCCCGCCCGCATGATGGCCAACCTCAATAAGACCCGCGGCCTCATCTTCTCTTCCAAGGTACTGCTCGCCCTCGTCGACACGGGCATCACCCGCGAGGACGCGTACGCCATTGTGCAGGAGAACGCCATGGCAACCTGGCACGAGGTACAGGATTGTGTCTCCGGCCCCACCTTTAAGGAGCGTCTCGAGGCCGACCCGCGCTGCACCGTCAGTCAGGAGAAGCTCGACGAGATCTTTGATCCGTGGGACTTCCTCACCCGTATCGACACGGTCTTTGATCGTCTGGAGCAGCTGAGCTTCGAGTAGGTTCGGGCATAACGTTAGCTTTTTAGGGCGCTTTGCTGGTAATGTGTGTTGCCGGCAAAGCGCCTCGTTGCATTTAGGGAAAGACGGGGATAATAGTCGTCTCGAATAACATTCTGAGAGGGGATCGCATGATTTCGTTTGATTACAAGCCTCAGGGCGTGTGTGCTCGCAATATTCACCTTGACCTTTCCGATGACGGCAACAAGGTGGTGGGCGTTGAGTTTACCGGCGGCTGCGACGGCAATCTCAAGGCTATCTCCAAGCTGGTCGAGGGCGCTCCCGCCGATCGCGTAATCGAGGTTCTCGCCGGTAATACCTGCGGTATGAAAAAGACCTCCTGCGCCGACCAGCTTACGCGCGCTATCGAGGCCGCTCGCGCCGAGATCGCCTAATGGGTATCGCCGATCACATCAAGAACGGAATATCGCGTCGCGGCTTTGTACTCGGTGGGGCTGCCGCGGGCGCTGCCACGGTGCTTGCCGGATGCTCGAAAAAAACGGGTACCAGCGATGATGCCGCCGGCGAGCCGCAGGTTATCAAGGACGATTCCAAAATCATCTCGATTACGGATGAGTATGAGGCTGTCGACATCGATCTTGAGCCGGCGTCATCGTGGACGCTGCCTCTGGGTACGCTGCTGTACTACTGCGACGGCGATTACGCCGCGGCGATGATGGCGCCCGCATCGGCACTGCACGCCAACACACTCGGCGTGCTCAACCTGGGCGATGGCTCGCTTACCACATTAATCGAGGATCCTATCGAGGGCACGGGATACGCATTCTACGATGTCCGTGCCGGCGACGGCGTATTCGCGTGGGTTGAGATGAACTTTGCCAATTCATCGTGGAAGCTCTACGCTCAAAATCTGTCGGGCGCTTCGCTCTCTGGCGACGTGGTTGAGCTCGATCGAGGTGGCAAGGACTATGATCCGCCCCTGTTCACGGCGTTCGGGTCATCAGTCATCTGGTATAAAATGCCTTCGGCAGGCGGCAATAAAACGAGTAGTGATTCGTTTTGCTATCGTCGCTCGCTTGATGAATCCAAGGCCAAGGTAATTTGGAAATCGACGGGCCGCTTTGCATCGGCCCCGCGCGCGAGCGACGGCATTTTGACCATCTCGCCGCGTGTCCGCAACGACGAGGGCGTCTACTACGGCATAACGGCAATCGATCTGACCGACGGCAACAACACCAAACGTGCCCAGCTAGTTCTTCCCTCGTCAGTCTCGCCTTTCGAGGCCGTATATATGGGCGATACCTTCGTGTTTTCTATCGAGGCGACCTATAGTGGCGTGGGCAGCCTGGGCAACATGGGCACGTATATCGGTAATGAGGGAGGGCCGTATCTCTTCCTGTCCCGCGAGCCGCTCGCATGTGCGGCTGGCAAGAAGAATAAATACCTTGTTAAGGTACAGGCGTCGCATTTCCTGATCGACACCTCTGCCAAGACCTATGGCTCGCTGCTGTCGCCCGACCGCGCTTTGGAGTATGGCGATTATCCAGCTACGGCGGGAAAGTCGGACTCATTCCTTACGTACGCCACGGTGCGCAACAGCCAGGGTATACCAGAGACAGTCACTGCACGCCTATTCTCTCTTTAAGCTTAGAGGGGTTAAAAAGGCGCCAACAGGGGAATAAACGCGTTGTAATTGTGAGTACCGCCCGCCGAGCTGCCGCGTCATAGCGGCATCCGGCGGGCTCAGGTGCGTTAAAATGGGCTTGTTCTTAGCTAATTGAGACAGGGGGGCCGTGTTATGGCTTCAGATGCAAAA
>WGSR01000209.1 GCA_014871545.1 Collinsella sp.
CTGTGCCTGGCCAAGGGCATCGCGGGCCTGCTCGCCGGCTCCGTCTCCCTCATCGCCGACGCCTTCAACAACCTCTCCGACGCCTCGAGCAACATCGTGAGCCTGCTCGGGTTCCGCCTTGCCAGCCGCCCGGCAGACGAAGGCCACCCCTATGGCCACGGCCGCTACGAGTACCTAGCCGGTCTGTTCGTCGCCGTCCTGGTTTGCGCCGTCGGCATCAACCTGATCCTCGAGTCGGTCACCAAGATCATCAAGCCCTCGCCCACCGCTTACACGTTTATTTCCCTTGCGGCACTGGCTACGTCCATGCTCGTTAAGCTCTGGATGGCAGCGTTCAACCGCACGCTGGGCGATCGCATCGACTCGGAGACGCTCATCGCCACGGCGCAGGACTCCAAAAACGACGTCATCACCTCGGGCTCGGTCTTGGCGGCGGCACTTATTTCGCAGACGACCGGCTTTGACCTCGATGGCTGGGCAGGCCTGGGTGTGGGCATCTTCATCTGCATCAGCGGCATGGGCCTAGTGCGCGACGCCATCAGCCCGTTGCTGGGACAAGCGCCCGACCCCAAGCTCGTCCAGGCAATCCGCGACAAGATCATGTCGTATCCGCAGGTCCTAGGCACCCACGACCTGATGGTGCACGACTACGGCCCCGGTCGTCAGTTTGCCAGCGCCCACGTGGAGATGCCCGGCGAGGGCGATGCGTTTGAGCACCACGAGATCCTGGACACCATCGAGCACGATATCAAACGGCAGATGGGCATCGGTATCACGCTGCACTGCGACCCCATCGCCACCACCGGCGACGACCTGCGCGGCTGGGTCAAGCGCGGCGTCATGCAGATCGACCCCGCGCTCTCCATCCACGACCTGCACGAGCACGACGGCTTTGTGTCATTTGACCTGGTGCGTCCCGACGGCTTTGACATATCCGACGAGGAGCTGCTGGAGCTCGTCACGCGCATCGTGCACGAGCGCCGGCCCGACGTCTCGTGCGTCGTCACGTTCGATTCGGGCTTTAGCTCGCCCGAGCGTCCGGCCGAGCAGCTGTAGCCCCGCTCCGCTCGTCCGCTAGTTTCCCTGCGCGCCCGAAATGCCGTTTTGCAGGGCATCCCAGGCGTTCGTTGCCATATCACCCAGGTTCTGAGCGGTGTCGCCCAGGTTCTGGGCATTGTCGCCCAGCTCTTGCGCCTTGTCTCCCAATTCCTGTGCCTTGTTGCTCAAGTCCTCCAGCGTATTGGAGCTCGAGCTGTCGGTACCGCTTTGGCCGTCGGACGAGTTGCCCGAGCTGTTCTTGTGCGTGAGTTGAATTTCGAGGTTGCCGTTGTCGTTATAGTAGGCAGAAGTAACGACCCAGTTGGCATCGACGACGGGCGTTGAGCCGTCATCGGTCAGGACCACGGCATTCGAAAGATCGGCGCCGCGCGACTTGAGGAGCTTCTTGGCGTTGGACCAGTACTGCCCCGGGATGTCGCTCAGGTCGACGGTGCCGGACGGGGCGGACTCGGTTTGCTCGGCAGCGGTATCGGCCGTTGAACTCCCTCGCTTGTTGAGCATGCCCGACACGATGGCAAACACAACCGACAGCGCAAAGAAAATCGCCAGCACGATGAGGATCTTCTTGATCACGCTCGACGAACGCGACGGCTTCTTCTCCTCGTCCTCGCCATATTGCGGAATCGACTTGGGGTACTCGCGATACGGCTCCCGCGACTCGTAGCGAGGCTGCGCCGTGCGAGGCATATACGTCGTCTGCTGAGGCTGCGGAATGGGATTCTGTGGCAGGTCATCATAGGGATTCGGCGTCGAGGCGGCATAAGAATCCTGCGGCGCGTAATCAAACGGGTCCGGAGCTGCGTTGCCATAGGGGCCTTGCGAAGATGCAGCGTAAGAATCCTGCGCCGTGTCGCCATAGCCCATAACCCGGGTGGGCTCGGCAGAAGGCTGCGTCGCGGCGGGGTCGGTATAACCGGGGTTGGGAACAACGCCGGTCGCATCGGCGCTATCGCCAGCCTGCGCGGAACCGTAGCCGCCCATCACGGTTGTCTTGTCCTGATCCATGCAACGATTCCTTTCCGTCGCCTGTAAGCATCAAGTTATCCATGCATTCTACCCGCGCAAAAGCCTATGATGGGCAAAGGCCGTCGGTATCTACAAGACATGCGCGACAGGTGGCAACAAGCGAATCGAGGAACGTCATGGCAAAAAGCAAGCTCATCAAAGACACGACGCGTGCCGAGCGCGAGGAAATCATCAAGCTGGCACTCGCCGGCTGCGGCAACGGCAGCTGCGATAACTGCGGAAGCTGCAGCTTGGGAGCCGGCGATCCATATGGCACCTACCAGCCCTACATTGACGGCGAGATGGAAATCGCCGATATCAACATGATGGTCGCCGAGCGCAACGCCAAACTCTTCGGCCTCCAGCGCGGCTAGAAAACAAAAGCCCCGCCGGGCCTTGAGGGCACGGCGGGGCGGGCAGGCAGCTAGGGGCAACAGGCTTAGAACAGGCCGGTGATGTTGCCGTCGTTGTCGACGTCGATGTTCTCAGCCGCGGGGACCTTGGGCAGGCCCGGCATGGTCAGAACACTGCCAGTCAGTGCGACCACAAAGTGGGCACCGGCGGAAACCTTGAGCTCGCGCACCGTGATGCGGAAGTTCTCGGGAGCGCCCAGGGCCTTGGCGTTGTCGCTAAAGCTGTACTGCGTCTTGGCGATGCACACCGGCAGGTTGCCAAAGCCGTTCTCGCGCAGCTCGGCAAGCTGACGCTTGGCAGCCGGCGTAAAGTCGACGCCGTCGGCGCGGTAAACCTTGGTGGCGACGGCCTCGAGGGCGTCAGCCACATCGGCGCCGTCCTCGTAGGCAAACTTGAGCTCGCTCGGCTGCTCAATCAGACGCATGACCTCATCGGCCAGCTCGAGCGCGCCCTCGCCGCCCTTGGCCCAGACCTCGGAAAGCTTAACGTTGACGCCGAGCTTCTGGCACTCGGACTCGATGAGCTCGAGCTCGGCCTCGGTGTCCGTCGGGAAGCGGTTGATGGCGACCACACAAGGCAGACCGTAGACATTCTGGATGTTATCGACGTGGCGCAGCAGGTTGGGCATGCCGGCCTTGAGGGCCTCGAGGTTCTCCTCGTTGAGGTCGGCCTTGGC
>WGSR01000021.1 GCA_014871545.1 Collinsella sp.
ATGACGAGCCAGCGGCCCGGCGTCTGCGGGCAGCCCTCGTACAGGTCGATGGCGGCGGAGTAGTCGGGCAGGTCGGCATCGTAGACGCGGTAGCAGCTCACGCCCTCGCGCTTGGCCCACTTGCGGCGCAGGCGGGCATTCTTGCGCAGGCGGTTGGCGAACTGCTCAGACTCGGGAATGAGCACGGGCAGCGGCTTGCCGTCGCCCAGGTCGAGCGTGGCGGCAGGTTCGGGCATGGAGGAAGCGGCGGCTTCGTCGTTGGCTTCGTTGGCATCCGCAACCTCGGCCTCGGCATCCGCGCTGGTCGCAGCCTCAAACGCTGCAGCGGCGTGGTCGAGTGAGGGCCAAACCTCAAGAGCCGCCTCCTCGTTATTGGGCATGACGGCGATCGAGCGCTCGGGCTCGGCGTGGAGCGCGCGGGCCAGCAAGCCGTCGCGGGCGAGAGCGGAGACCGGCGCCGAAGCGAGCTCGGGGGCGCGGCGCAGCTCGCCGATGAGCGTCATGGCATCGTGCATGAGCGAAAGCGGGGTCTCGGTCGTGTCCGCGACCAGGGCGGCACCGGCGACGGCGCCCGCATGGTCCAGCACGGTGGCGGGCTTGGCGGCACAAAAGTCGACAAAGCGCTTGTAACCGGCGCACTTGACCATGCGCTCGGCGGTCTTGCGCGTGGTGGGGTCAACATCCACGGCAATGAGGCGCGCCTGGCGCTCACGTGCCGCCGCCTCGCGCTCGCGCGCCTCGGCAAGCAGCTGTTCCCACAGAGCGGCGTCGTGCAGCTGCCAGCCCTCAAAGCCCCAGTGCTCGCGGGCAGCGCCCGGTGCACGGTCGGTCAGGATATTCACGGCCTCCAGCAGCAGACCGCCGCCGGCGCACGAGGCGTCGACCAGCGTGGGCAGAGCCTCGTTCTCGTAATCGTCGGCCGTTAGCTCACGCTCGCACAGTGCGGTCCAGCCGACCTGCGCGAGCACCAGGGCGGCGTAGTCGGGGCGCAGCACGTGCGTGCCCTCGCCGGCGCGGGTCGCGGCGGGCGGCAGGCGCTTGAACAGCGGGTCGCCCGAAAGGTCCAGGCTGATGCTCGCACGGCGCTGGCGCAGCGAAAGCAGTAGGTGAACATCGGGGTCGGCGGCATCGACATCGGCACGACGGCCCGTGGTTTCGGCCAAGCGGTCGCACAGCGCGTCCTTGGCGCGCAGGGCCGAGAAGCGCGTGTTGCGCAGCTGCTCGGTCACGCCGCGGGCGGTTATGGCGATGGTGGCGCCGGGGCGGACGACGCTCTCCCAGGCAATGTCGTAAGCGCCGTCGTACAGCCCATCGGCATCCTGTGCCTCAAAGCGCCCGAGTACCACGAACACGCGACTCGCCAGGCGCGACCACAGACAGACGCGGTAGCCTTCTTCGAGCTCGCCCTCAAATGTAGCGCGGCCCTTCAGCCGGCGAACATGCGAAAGCCCGAGGCGTTTAAGCTCATCGGCGAGTGCGGACTCAAAGCCCTCGGGGCAGCTTGCGTAAAATTCCATGGGTGACCTCTCTGGTTGCGTCGCTCCATTATATGATGGATACTTCGTTTACTCTCGCCCCCGAAAGGAACCCATATGATTGATGCGTGCCCCGATTCCGCCGTGCTCTTTTTTGACGTGGACGGCACGCTGACGTCGTTCGATCCCGACGATATGACCGATAAGGACTTTTCGGCGGTTCGTCCCTCGCAGACGGTGGTTGAGGCGTTCCGTGCACTGCGCGATGCAGGGCACAAGGCATTTATCTGCACGGGTCGCCCCCTGTGGCTCATCGCCGATAGCTTGCGTGCGCTCGACCCCGCGGGCGTCGTTGCCATGGCGGGCGCCACGCTCGAGGTCGAGGGCCGCGTGGTGTATGAGGACTGCTTTGACGAAGACGTTGTTGAGGAGCTTGCACGCCGTATGGCCGCGGCAGGGATTGAAGCCTTTTTCGAGACCAACGTGGCTACTTTTGCCCTGGAACCCGCGGGTGTTGAGCAGTCGTCTCTGATCGGCACTTCTGTGGCGCACAGCACCGAGGAGATGCGCGTCGACGGCCGTCTGCGCGTGGGCAAGGTAGGCATCGTCGCGAGCGACCTGGCTCGCGTAGCCAACGATGATGGCTTTATCGATCGCGAGTTTGAGCTGTGCAACACCGGTGGTCAGAATCGCGAGCTGAGCCCCAAGGGCATCGACAAGGGCGTGGGCGTGGCGCGAGCGCTGGAATACCTGGGTCGCACCGGCAACGCACGCACCTTTGGCTTCGGCGATTCGGGTAACGACCTGGGCATGCTCGCTGCGGTCGAGACGGCCGTGGCCATGGGCAACGCCATGCCTGAGGTCAAGGCGGTCGCCGACTACGTGACCGACGATGTCGCACACGACGGCACCGTTACAGCGATGCAGCATTTCGGCCTCATCTAATGAATCCCGCGTTCTGACGTTTGCCCAAACTGCGACTCTTTGCTTTTGCATGCTCAATCGATTTATCAATCCAAACACTGAGGTGTTTATACCGTTCGCCGAGAAGATAAAAAACCGCAGTTCACGCCTTGATAAACGTAGGTAAAGTGTTTAGCAGTTTAACGCCCATGTGCAAGCGAAAGGAATCAGGCAGATGGCAATCAAGGTGTTCGCTGACGGTGCAAACCTCGAGGGCATGCTCGACATGTACGAGAACGGCAACGTTCAGGGTTTCACGACCAACCCGTCCCTTATGAAGAAGGGCGGCGTGACGGATTACCGCGCGTTTGCCAAGGAGGTCCTGGCCCACATCACCGATGTATCCGTCTCGTTTGAGGTCTTTGCCGACGACGTCGAGACCATGGAGGTCGAGGCCCGCGAGATCGCTACCTGGGCCGAGAACGTCTACGTCAAGATTCCGTGCGTGACCACCAAGGGCGAGTCCACCGCCGAGTTGGTGCGCAAACTTTCCGCTGACGGTATCAAGGTCAACGTTACTACCATCTTTACGCCTAAGCAGGTCGATGAGATGGTCGAGGCCGTTGACGCCGAGACGCCGTCCATCATTTCGCTCTTTGCCGGCCGCATCGCCGACACCGGCGTCGACCCCATTCCGTTTATGACGGAGTCGGTCAAGAAGGCCGCCGCCAAGCCCAACTGTGAGGTCCTGTGGGCGTCCACGCGCGAGCTCATCAACATTTACCAGGCCGAGGCCTGCGGTTGCCAGATCATCACGGTACCCAACAGCATCCTGGCCAAGCGCAAGAACATCGGTCGCGACCTGTACGAGGTCTCGCTCGATACCGTCCGCGGCTTTGCCAAGGATATCGCCGCTTTGGGCTTCCATATTCTGCCGTAATGCGAACACCGACTGCGCCGCGGGCTGTTCGCCCCGGCCTTTCCTTTCCCTATCGCTCACGCGCTTCGCGAGGGTCGCGCTAGGCAAAGGAAAGGCCGGGGCTGCTGACACGGGCTCGCTGGCAAGTCGGTACTCGGCTTCCATATCCTGCCGTGGGCAAAGGTACCCCCGCCTGCGACGTGCAAAATTGAGAGTATTCAGCGAGGTAAAGGCTTTTACCAGCTAGTTGAAGCACGGAACAGCCCCCGTTTTGGCTCTGATGACGCCAAAACGGGAGCTGTTTATGACTTTATTGCCTCTGAGGGGCGTCCGGAACAGCGGAATTTGCAGAATACTCGCGATTTTGCACGTCGCTGCAGGGGGTACCCCTGCTTTGGCGGTTTACTTCCCCTGCACCATGGTGAGGGAGATCTTCTTGCGGTCGCGATCGACCTTTTCAATCCACACCTTGACCGTGTCACCGACGCGCACCACGTCGCTCGGGTGCTTGACAAAGCGGTTGGCCAGCTTGGAGATGTGCACAAGGCCGTCCTGGTGCACGCCCACGTCGACGAACGCGCCAAAGTCGACGACGTTGCGCACTGTGCCCTTGAGCTCCATGCCGGACTCCAGGTCGTCGATGGAAAGTGCTGAGCGGCTAAAGACCACCTCGGGCGCGTCGTCGCGCGGGTCGCGACCGGGCTTCTTGAGCTCGTTGACGATGTCGATGAGCGTGAGGGTGCCGCAGTCCAGGTCGCTTGCCAGCGCCGAGATGCTGCCCAGGCGGCGCTCGATGTCGGGCACGCCGCCGCGGCTGAGTTCACTGGCCGCCACACCGGCGCGCTCCAGGACGGATGTGGCCACCTCGTAGCTCTCGGGGTGGACGCTTGTCGCGTCGAGCGGGTTCTTGCCACCGCTGATGCGCAAAAAGCCCGCGGCGTTGAGATATGCCTTGGGTCCCAGCTTGGGGACCTTCTTAAGCTGACGGCGATCGGTAAAGGCGCCGTTTTCCTCGCGGTAGGCCACGATGTTTTTGGCCACGCTCGGCGTGATGCCCGATACGTATCCCAGTAGGCTCGCGCTCGCGGTATTCACGTCGACGCCTACGTGGTTGACGACGTCCTCCACCACGTGGCCCAGAGTGCGCGAGAGCTCGGCCTGGTCAAGGTCGTGCTGGTACTGGCCCACGCCGATAGACTGGGGCGGAATCTTGACGAGCTCTGCCAGCGGGTCTTGCAGGCGACGGCCCAGGCTCATGGCGCCACGCACGGTGACGTCCAGGTCGGGATACTCCTGGCTCGCGAGCTCGGAAGCGGAGTACACCGACGCGCCGGCCTCGTTAACGATGGTGTAGCGAAGGCTGGGCGCCTGCTCGGCGATGAACTCCGAGACGACTTCTTCGGTCTCGCGGCTGGCGGTGCCGTTGCCGATGACGATGGTGTTGACGCCGTCCTTCTTGACGAGGCGGGCGAGCTCGTGCTTGGTGCCGGCGACGTCGTGGCGCGGCTTGGTGGGATAGACCACGCCGTGGTCGAGCAGCTTGCCGGTCTCGTCCATGACGGCGACCTTGCAGCCGGTGCGGTAGCCCGGATCGAGCGCGAGCACGCGGGCGCCGCGCACGGGGCGTGCCGAGAGCAGGCTCTCGAGATTCTTGGCAAAGACGTTGATGGCCTCGGTCTGGGCGCGAACGGTGAGTTTGGCGCGGGCCTCGCGCTCCAGCGAGGGGGCCATCAGGCGCTTGTAGCCGTCGGCGATGGCGGCATCAAAAACAGGCGCGAAGACGCCCTGGCGTCGGGGCCAACGGCTGCCGAGGCGTGCCGTGGCGGCAGCGCCGTCGACGTTCACGCGCACGCGGAGCTTGCCCTCGCGCTCACCGCGGTCGATAGCCAGCACGCGGTGGTTGGGTATACGGCGCAGTGGCTCGTCATAGCTGTAGTACGGCTCGTAGGGGGTCTTCTCGGCGGGGTCGGTGGCCTCGACGACGATATCGGCGGTGTTTTGCGTAAAGGCGCGCAGGTCGGCGACGTTCTCGGGGTCCTCGGCTACCGTCTCGGCCACGATGTCGGCGGCGCCGGCGAGCGCCTTCTCGGGTGTGTCGAAGCCGGCCTCCTCGTTGACGTATTCCGCGGCGGCGTCGAGCGCGTTGCCCTTGGCCGACGCCTGCATGATGATCATGTTGGCGAGCGGCTCCAGGCCGGCCTCGCGGGCCTTCTGCGCGCGGGTCATGCGCTTTTTGCGGTAGGGCTTGTAGAGGTCCTCGACACGCTGGAGCTGCGTGGCCTCGCGAATCTGCTGCTCGAGCTCGGGCGTGAGTTTGCCCTGGGCGTCGATGAGCAGAATGACGTCCTCTTTACGCTGCTCAAGATTGCGCAGGTAGGACAGGCGCTCGTCGAGTGCGCGCAGGGCGACGTCGTCCATGCCGCCTGTGGCCTCCTTGCGGTAGCGCGAGATAAAGGGAATGGTGTTGCCCTCGTCGATGAGCTTGACGGCCGCCTCGATGTTGGCAACCTTAAGGTTGAGCTCGCGGGCGAGCTGGGCGATAAGATCCATGGGACTCCTTGTGTTTAAGGTGCGTCTGCAGCATAGGGCTACCAAGGATACCACCCGTCCCAAAAGGCTGTTTTGGGGCCGCGCCATGAAAACGGCCTATCTACTACGTTTTACCTGCAGGGGCTGACCATACCTGGGTTTTCCGAAAATCGGCAAGCCGTTTACCTGCGGTTTTTATCTCGCGAAATTCGGCATGCTTGAGGGTGATCGGTTAAACGTAGTAGATAGGCCCATTTCGTGACGAACGAACCAAGCTGAGGCGCAAAATAGCCTCGCTCCAGAATAATCGTCGGCAAGGTAGCAAAATGCCCCGCGGGCAGGAGGCTGCTCGCGGGGCAAAGAAGAGGGGCTTGTTGGTGGCGGACCGAAGGGACCCGGCATGGGGTTTCTGCCGCGGCCGCTCTTAAGGCATTACAGCTCGACGAGCTGGCCGGTCTCGGCGGCCTCCTTGATAGCGTTAAGCAGCGTGAGCGTCTTGACGTTATCGGCGGGGGTCACGACGGGCTCGACCTCGCGGCGGACGACCTTCACAAAGTGCTTAAGCTGCATCTTGTGCGGCAGCGCCGGGTCCACGGCCGGGATCTCCATCTGCAGCGGCTTGTGCCAGTTAGAGGCGCCGTCGTAGGAGAACTGGTGCAGGCGGGGCAGCGACAGGGCGCCCTTAGTGCCGCCGATAAAGTAGGCGTCGGCGTCGAAGGGGCGGTACTGCGGATCCTCGCGAGCGGTGGCCTCCCAGTTCCAGGGGCTGGCGGTGGCGTCGGAGATGGTCATGCTCGCAAGCGCGCCATCGGCAAAACGGACGTTGACCACGGCGGAGTCCTCGGTCTCAAAACCGCGGGCGGCGCTGGACTGCATGCCCTGGACGGCAACGGGCTCGCCCAACAGATAGCGGAGCAGGTCGACGTCGTGAACCAGGTTGACCAGGATCGGGCCGGCACCCTTCTTGCGGCGCCACTCGACATCGAAATACTCGTCATTCTTATAGATCATGTAGTGGAAGCTCGACACGGTGAGCTTGCCCAGCTCGCCAGACTCGATGATCTCCTTGGCCTTGTTGACGAAGGGGTTGTGGCGACGGTGCTGACCCACGAGCACGGGCACGCCGGCGGTTTCGGCCTCGGCGGCGAAGGCCTGGGCATCCTCCAGGTCGTTGGAGATCGGCTTTTCGACCAGCGGCACGATGTTGCGCTTCACAGCCTCGCGGGCAACGCCCAGGTGCAGGTCGTTGGGCGTGGCGATGATGACGGCCTCGGGCTTGACCTCGTCCATCATCTGAGCGGGATCGGTGTAAAACGGCACGCCGGCGGCCTCGGCCGTGGCGCGGGCGCCCTCAAAGGCGTCGGCGATGGCGATGAGCTCGGCCTCGGGCTCCTCGGTGACAAAGCGGATGTGGTTGCGGCCCATGGCGCCGGCGCCGATAACGGCAATGCGGACGGGGTTGAGCTCAGACATTTCGACTCCTTAATACTGGTGACCGGTGGGATGCGACAAAGGGGCTGTCCCTTCGTCGCATCGGTAAAACTAGGCGGACTTCTTCTTGCTGTCGGAGACCATCATGTAGACGGTGAGCACGACGGCGATGGCGGCGATCACAATGGCGCCGTAGAAGGACTGCTGGTAGGCGGCGCTGCCGGCCTCGGCGTGATACAGCACGGCGGTGATGGGCTGGCTGATCCAGGTGGAAGCGGCGTAGCCCAAAAACATGATGCCGTAGTTGACGCCGATGTTGCTGGTGCCAAAGGCGCCACCGGTGAGCGGCGGGTAGATGACGAGCAGAGCGCCAAAGCTAAAGCCGAGCAGGGCGAGCGCCACAAAGAACATGCTCTGCGTAAAGCTCATCGACATGATGACGAGCGCGATGATGGTCACGACAAGGCTGATGAGCAGCGACTTATAGGCGCCGAGCTTGTCGATGATCTGGCCAAAGGACAGACGGCCAACCAGGTTGGCGCAGGTGTTGACGGAGACGACCACACCGCCGAGGGCGACGGCCGCGGCGCTCGTGGGGTCGGCGAAGAGCTGGACGGCGGCGATGGAGGCAACCTTGCCTACGAGCAGGGTGCCCGCGGTGGCGGCAAAGGCGAAGGTGACGATGAGGACCCAGAAGCGCGGGGTCTTGACCATCTCGCCCGGGGTGAGGTCACCGAAGGTGCCGGCATGCGCGCCGCCCTTGGGGGCCTCGAAGCCCTCGGGCAGCCAGCCGGCCTCGGGGGCCTTCAGGAACAGGGCGGAGGCGGCGATCGTCACAAAGAAGATGACGCCGAGTGCCTTGAGGGCGCCAAAGATGCCCAGGCTCGGGATGAGCAGCGAGGCGAGTACCGGGGACAGCACGGCGGGACCGGCGGTCGAAGCGGCCAGGGTGATGCCGGAGGCGAGACCCTTCTTGTCGATGAACCACTTTTGGCCGGTGGTGAGCGCCGGGTTGTAGCCCAGGCCGTTGCCGACAGCGGCGACGAGCGAGAACCACAGGTAGAACTGCCACGGCTCGGTGACGGTGCCGGACATGAACCAGCCCAGGCCGTAGCACACGGCGGCGGCGATCACGACGTTGCGCGGGCCGATCTTATCGGAGATGCGGCCGGCGAAGATACCCGTCACGGCCATGATGGTCTGAAAGACCGGGAAGGCCCAGGTAAGGGCGCTCGACCACTCGGGGTAGACGGCGAGCAGGTTCTTGCTCACGACGGAATACAGCGCGATGGAGCTGATGAAGAACATGGTGACGCACGCGGCGGAAAGCACGACGGCGCGACCCTTGTTGGAGTTGGTGGAAGCCATTGGACTCTTTCTAATCGATACGGAGGAGGAACAGGCGTGTCCGCGGGTCCTCCCTGTCGGGTTGGTTTACTGGTCAGTCGGCTTGGCGACGCCGGACTCATCGGACCAAAGCTCGACACCCTTGTTCTTGAGGTAGTTGTCGGCATAAGCGCGACGGCCTCCGGGCTTGGCGGTGAGGTCGCCCATCATGTTGGAGAAGCCGCCGTCGACTTTGATGGCGTCGCCGGTGGTAAAGTCCGAGCGCTTGGACGCCAGGAACATGACGGCGTTGGCGATATCGCTGACCTCGCCGATGCGGCGCGTGGCGATCAGACGGCTGCGGCTCTTTTCGACCTCGGGGTCGGCGTAGAAGTTGGCCGACATCGGGGTCTTAACGAAGCAAGGCTCGACGCAGTTGGAGCGGACGCCGTAGGGGCCCCACTCGGCAGCCAGCATCTTGGACATCATGTTGACGCCCGCCTTGGTGGAGCTGTACACGCCCGAGAACGTCTCGGGGGAGTGGCTGGCAACGGTCGAGATGTGCACCAGGCGGCCCTGGCCGGCCTTGATCATCTCGCGACCAAAGCGCTGCGAGGTGATGAAGTAACCGGTGAGGTTGACGTTGAGCACCTGCTCCCAGTCGCTCAGCGGCAGGTCTTCCATGGCGGCGAAGCGCAGGATGCCGGCGGTGTTGACGAGAACGTCGATGCGGCCGAAGTCGCGGATCGTGGCGTCGACGGCGGCCTGAACCTCGGCCTCGTCGGTAGCGTTCATCTTGTAGCCCTCGGCGTGGATGCCAAACTCGGCGGCGAGGTCGGCGGCAGCGGCCTTGACCTTTTCCTCGTCCAGATCGAGCAGGACGACGTTGGCGCCGTTGCGGGCGAACTCGCGGCAAATCTCGACGCCCATACCGCCGAGCGCGCCAGTCACGGCGCAGACATCGCCCTCGAGCTTAAGCCAGTTGCTCATAGGAACTTCCCTTCTTGTGCCTCCCGGTGGGTCGCTCCCGTTAACCGACCCACGTGGTTTTTGCTGGTTATCGTATGCTTTGCATTTGCGCAGGTGAATTGCATATTTGTTAGAATGGCGTTAATCGTAGGTTTACACTGTGCGATGCAGTTTATTCTCAATTGAGCGCGTGACCTGCGAAAACAACCCCCTATGGCACCATGTGGCCACGGGCGCGAAAACGGGAGATTGACGTGTACGATCGACGACTTGAGGCCATATCGGCCGCCGCGGAGCTGGGAAGCTTCTCGCGTGCGGCGGCAAAATTGCGCGTGTCGACCCCGGCGCTCGTCAAACAGGTGTCGGGATTTGAGGCCGAATTTGGTATCACGTTGTTCGAGCGCTCGCATTCGGGTGTTAAGGTGACGCCGGCGGGCGCTCTGCTGGTGGATGACGCGCGCTCGATCATGCGGCAGTCCGAGGACGCGCTGCGCCGCGCCCGACGCGCGGCGGGCGATGGCGGTGCCGTGCGCCTGGGTGTGTCGATGATGTGCCCGGGGCGCCAAACGCTTTCGATGTGGACGGGTATCCACGATCTGGAGCCGTCGCTGCGATTTGAGATTGTGCCGGTAAGCGACCTCTACGACGAGCGCGAGACCGTCATGCGCAGCTTGGGCCGCGAGGTCGATGTGGTGCAGTCGAGTTTTTCTACCCCACGCTGGGGCGACGCCTGCCAAAAGCTCCGCATCGTTAACGTGCCGTTTTATATCGACCTGCCGCGCACGAGTACGTTGGCGCGCAAGAATCGCATCACGGTTGCCGACTTGGAGGGCATGCGTCTGCGCGTGCTGCGTCACGGCAACGATGCCATGGACAGCCTGCGCATCGACCTGTTGGCCGACGGCGGCGTGGACGTGATCGATGTGGATAGCTTCGACTTTGCGCTCTTTAACGAGGCGGAGGAAAAGGGCGACGCGGTGCTCACCTGCGGCGCATGGTCGGGGGTGCACCCGGCCTTTGTGGGCGTACCGTTCCTGTGCGGCCGCGAGGTGCCGGTCTTTCTGCACTACCCGCTCGAGCCCACCCTCCAAGTCCAAAAATTCGTCAACGCCATGGCACAACTTCTCAAATAGCTATCGTGTCGATGATTCTTTAATCCCCGTCCTAGAAAAATCATCTGGTAGAGTTGACCTCACGTGAATTTCAGTACACTGCGTACTACCTGTGCTTTTGTCATTTTGGGAGTGAACTTGTGAATACTTCTGTCGCCAAGAAAGCCAGCCAGGCGGTGCGCCTGCTCATGATGGTGCTCACGGCAGTTCTCATCTTCTTCTTCATCAATGTTATGCTGCTCGTCTCCGATATCCAGGGCACGGCGCGCGTGGTCAACTACGCCGGTCTGGTGCGCGGTACCACGCAGCGAATCGTTAAGCTCGAGGACGCGGGCCAGCCTCAAGATGACCTGCTCAAAGCCGTGGATTCATACATCAACGGTTTGCGTTACGGAAGTGACGACCTCAACCTCGTCCGTCTCGACGACGATGAGTATCAGGCAAAGATGACCGAGCTTGCAAATTATTATGATGAGCTTTGCGCCGAGATTAGCCGCGTGCGCGAAGTCGGCTACGAGAGCACCGACATCATCTCCATGAGCGAGGAGTTCTTTGGCATTTGCGACGATGCTACGCGACTCGCAGAGGACTACTCTCAGGAGAAGGCGTCGGCGCTCAACTATCTCGAGGGCTTGGTGATCATCGACATCGTGGGCTTGGTGGCGACCTTTGCGGTCGAACTTGTTCGCGCGGTGCGCACTGCCGCGCTCAACCGCGAGCTGCAGAGCAAAGTCTATCTCGACGAAGCCACGGGACTGCCCAACAAGAACAAGTGCGAGGAGATCTTGGGGCAGGAGCGGCCTGTCTCCGCGGAGGCGCCCGTTGCGGTGTGCGTCTTCGACCTTAACAATCTGCATACGGTCAATAACAACTTCGGCCACGAGAAGGGCGACGAATACATCCGTTCTTTTGCCCAGCAGCTGGGGTGCGTGGCGTCCGAGACCTGCTTTGTGGGCCGCGACGGTGGCGATGAGTTTATCGCGGTGCTGTGGGATGCCGATCGAGCTGCCGTGGAGTCCTGTCTCGATCGGGTTCGTGCGAACGTGAACGAGTATTCCGAGGCTCATCCCGACATGCCTATTAGCTATGCGGTGGGTTACGCGCTTTCCAGTGATTTTGATGAACCGCCTACGATGCGCGAGCTCTTTTCCCAGGCCGACAAAAACATGTACATCGACAAGAACCGCGTAAAGACAGCCGAGGCGGCCGGGCCGCAACGCGAGGAACGATAAGCTTGTAACAAAGGGCATAGAAAAGCCTCCGCAGCTCGTGTGGCTGCGGAGGCTTTATGCGTTGCGGTGCATTGTGTTTGGGTCGTTGAGATGAGTCGATTTGCCCCGAAAGAGGAGGGCATTGACCTTGGGGTCATGCCCGACGAATGAGCGGCAAATCGGCCATCTCGGCGAGCCGAACTACTCCAGCTCAAACGCTCCGGTATAGAGCTGATAGTAGTATCCGCGCTTGGCGATCAGCTCGTCGTGGTTGCCGCGCTCGATGATGCGGCCGTGGTCCAGACAGATGATTGCGTCGGAGTTGCGCACGGTGGAGAGACGGTGCGCGATGACAAACGTCGTGCGGCCTTCCATGAGCTTGTCCATGCCGGCCTGCACGATAGCCTCGGTGCGGGTATCGATGCTCGACGTGGCCTCGTCCAGAATCATCGCCGGCGGATCGGCGACGGCGGCGCGGGCGATCGAAATCAGCTGGCGCTGGCCCTGCGACAGCTGGGCGCCGTTGCCGGTGAGCATGGTGTCGTAGCCGTCGGGCAGGCGGGTGATAAAGTCGTCCGCGCCGGCGAGCTTGGCCGCCGCGATGCACTCCTCGTCGGTAGCGTCCAGGTTGCCGTAGCGGATGTTATCCATCACAGTGCCGGTGAACAGGTTCACGTCCTGTAGCACGACGCCCAGCGAGCGGCGCAGGTCGGCCTTGCGGATCTTGTTGACGTTGA
>WGSR01000210.1 GCA_014871545.1 Collinsella sp.
TGTTTTCCATAAAGACCGCTCCAATCTTGGTCGTCGTGTGCAACAAGAACTCTAGCACGGTATGCCACGGCATACCGCGACGCTTGGATGGGGTAGAATCAGCCATTGAATGCAGAAGGGACGGAAGATCATGGATACGACAAATAGCTCGCGCGAACTACATCTGACGGTGGCGAACGAAGACTACTTGGAGTGCATGGTTCGCATTGAAAGCGAAGAGGGGGAAACCAACGGCGTTCGATCGGTCGACATCGCGCAGCGCCTTGGCGTCTCCAAGGCATCGGTCAATAAAGCGGTTTCGGCTCTCAAGGCATCCGAGCTTGTCGAGCAATCGCACTACGGCAAGGTGATCCTGACCGATCGCGGCCGCGAGGTTGGCACGGCTATCTGGTACCGTCATCGCCTCATCCGCACGTTTTTGGTCCAGGAGCTCGGTGTCGAATTTGAGCGAGCCGATTCCGAGGCCTGCATGATGGAGCATGCGCTATCCGAGGACACGATGAGCCGCTGGCTCGCCTATCTCGAAAAGCAGGGAATCAGCGTCGAGGAATAGCGGGATATATATGGATACGAGTTATTACAACCGCTTTGGTGCCGAGGAACTTACGCGCCGTTTGTCGAGCGAGACCTTGTTGGCGCAGGGCCCCATGGGCAGTGTTCTGTTGAGTGAGTACGATGCCGCTGACATTCCACCGGCGTTTTGGAATCTGGCAGAGCCGCAGACCGTTTCTCGTATCCATCGCTTGTATGTCGCCGCCGGCGCGCAGGTGCTCATTACCAACACCTTTCAGGCATCGAGCTATGCCCTCAAGCACGACCAGATTTCGCCGTCCGTGGCGGAGGTCAATCGTGGGGCCGTCGACGATGCCCGCCAGGCGCACCCTCAGCTGCTGCTGGGCTCGATGGGCCCGATCGGTATTGAGTGGTTTGCCGAGGACTCTGCCGAGTATCGTGAAATCCGAGGCATTGCGCGCGAACAGGCGCACACCTTGCTCAACGCCGGCGTTGACGGTCTGCTGATCGAGACGGTGACGTCTATCCGTAATTTGCAGCCCATGCTTGCCGGCGCCCGAGATGCCGCCGATGGCATGCCTGTTCTGGTGAGTTTTGTCGTTGACGATAAAGGTGACCTGTTGGGCGATGGCCTCAACATCGAGGCAGCCGTTTTGTACGCCGAAAAACACGGCGCAAATTCGGTTGGTGTTAATTGCTGTTCGCTTGCGGCCGCGAACGCGGCGGTGCCCAGGATGGTTGCATCGGCGACTACTCCCGTCACGGTGCGTCCCAACGTAGGCGATCCGGTCCAGACTCAGGATGGCCCCGTATGGCACGAGAACCCCGAAGCTTTCGCGCGCGCATGCATCGAATGGAGACATGCCGGTGCCGCAATGGTGGGCAGTTGCTGTGGAACCACGGCAATCACTACGGCCGCGATGGCCGAGGCGCTCGATATATAAAGGGCAAACCGCTCCATACGGGGCGGTTTTTTTTATTGCTTGCATGTCCTCGGCAGCATTTGCCCAAATGGTGAATGCTGGTGCCGGCAGGTTGCCGAGTGCATGTTGCGGGTATACCCCATGCGTACCATGATCCAAACACTGTGAGGTGTCTGCGCGTGTGCGCGATAATTCATTTTGGAACTGACGGTTGGCGCGCTCGCGTCGATGAGGACTTCAATGCCGATAACGTTGCCCGTATCGCCGATGCCGTCGGCGAGTTGTGGCAAAAGACCAATCCGGGCAAAACGGTATATATAGGGTTCGACACCCGGCCCCTGGCGCGCGAGTTCGCTGAGCTTGCGGCGGGCGTGCTAGCAGCGCACGGGCTAGACGCCGTGCTCGCTTCGCGACCTGTTCCGACCCCTGCCCTTACGTGGGCGGCGGCTTATGACGGTGAGGCGTGCGGCGCGCTCATGGTGACGGGGTCCCATCATCCGCAGGGCTATCTGTGCCTCAAGATTCGCATGGGTGACGGCTCGACCGCCAACCAGGATGTCATCGAAGAGCTCGAAGAGACCATGGCTCCCGAGCCAATGGGGATCGAGGGGCAATATCGCACCGCGGATATCATTCCTGACTATATGCAGGCGGTGGCATCGTTTGTCGATGCCGAAGCCATCCGCGCCGCGCACCTGCGCGTGGTTGTCGATCCGATGGGCGGCGCAGCCCAGGGCTATCTGGCCGACTTGCTACGCGAGCTTGGCGTTGAGGTGCACGAGATTCACGCCGGGCAGGCGTCTGACCAAGAAGATATCTGCCCCGACCCCGTTGAGCCTTGGGTGGACGCTTGCGAGCGCACGGTTATCGAGGACGGAGCTTGCGCTGGCCTGGTGACCGACGGCGACGCCGACCGTATCGGCGCGGTTGACGAGCGCGGCAGATATATACATCCGCATCAGATCATGGCGCTCGTTTTGGGCGACTTGGTTCAATTTCGTAATTTGGAGGGGCGCGTCGTCGTCAATCTTTCATGCTCGACGCTCGTGCGTCGCATTGCCGAGGCGCTTGGCTGCCGCGTGACCGTCAAACCAGTCGGTTTCAAATATATAGCGGCGGAGATGAAGAAGGGCGGCGTCCTCATAGGCGGCGAAGAAGCCGGTGGTATCGGCATCGCCGCGCATATGCCCGAGCGCGATGGAATCCTCGCCTGTCTGATTCTGTGTGAGCTTATGGCAAAGACGGACGCGCCTTTGGGCGTTCTGGTCGACCAACTCGAGGACAGTTTTGGTAAGACGAGTTACGGTCGACGCGATTTACGCCTTGAGGCCGAAGATGCCGAAACGTTGCGAACCCTGCTGCCGGGCGTAAACCCCAAGTCGATTTGTGGCAAGGTGCCGCAAAACGTTAGTCATATGGATGGCTTGCGTTTGGCATTCGAGGATGACACGTGGTTGCTGGTCCGTCCTAGTGGGACCGAACCAGTGGTGCGCGTCTACGCCGAGGGGTTCTCGGTGGAAGAACGCGATGAGTTGCTCGATGCTGGCTGTGCTTTAGCTAGGGGGACGTATCCGCTTTAACCATGAGACTGCCTTATATAAAGAGATGCTCGGCGAGCGGTAGTTAACGGCTGGCAAACGTTAGTCGAATCCCAAGATGTGTAGGAAATGTGTACGCCCAGATTCCCGCCCACGGGGCCCCTCCGGTCTGG
>WGSR01000211.1 GCA_014871545.1 Collinsella sp.
TCACGCCCGGTCGAGCGCCGCGGGCCAGGGCGTCCTGGTACTCCTTGACGGCCTTGAGCCTCTGCATGGGCTTCAGTCGCTCGAACATGGTGTTGCCGTGCAGGTGATCAATCTCGTGCTGCAGGCACACGCAGAACAGATCACCCGTGGCCTCATAGCGAATCAGGTTGGCGTCCAGGTCATATGCCTCTACGACGACATGGTCGGGACGCTCGATCTCGCAGCTAATGCCGGGGATAGACAGGCAGCCCTCGCTAAAGGGCACCAGATGGTCGCTCTGCTCAACAATGACAGGGTTGATGAGCACGTACGGGTCGTAGTCGTTCTTGTCGCTGTAGTCGCAGTCGATGGTGACGAGCTGAATGAGCTCACCGATCTGCGGGGCAGCAAGACCGCAACCGCCGTTCTCGAACATCATCTTCTTCATCTTCTCTGCAAGCACCTCGATCGCCGGGGTAATCTCCTCGATGACGGCGCACTCCTGGCGCAGACGAGGGTCGGGCGACAGTACGATTCCGTTGGCTTCCATGGCCATCCTTTCGAGTTGTTACATCAAATCATAGGCGTCGACGTCAACGCTCACGCTCACGCCGCGCACAGAGCCCACTTCTTTGAGGCAGGCGTCGATATCATCAGAGACATGGTACCCCACGGGCGACTTCACAAGCAGATGGAAGCGGTAACGGTCCTTGGCTCTCTCGATTACACACGAAGCTGGGCCCAGCACCTGCGGCACCGCGCTGCCCGCCCGCAAAAAGTCGGGCGCGGCAGCATGCCAGCGGCGCTTTAGAAGCTTTGCAATGCGCCCGATGTAGTCCTGCGCGTCGTCTCGGTTCGCCGACCACACCAAAATGTTGACCAGGCGAACAAACGGCGGATACAGGGCGTCGCGGCGCTGGTCCAGGTCGTAGACGGTAAAGATCGAGCGGTCGTGCTCGGCGACGGCGCGAATGACCGGATCTTCGGGCAGGTAGGTCTGGATGATCACCTCACCGGGGCGATCGCCGCGGCCGGCGCGGCCCGCAACCTGCTCCAGCAAGTCGTAGGCGCGCTCTCCTGCGCGGAAGTCCGGCAGCTTGAGGGCGAAATCGGCATTGACCACGCCCACGAGCGTGACCTCGGGAAAGTCGAGGCCCTTGGCGATCATCTGGGTGCCCAGCAGCACCGCACAATCGGCGGCATCGAACTGCTCGAGCAGCTTTTTGTGCGCATCCTTGCCGCGCGTGGAATCGGCATCCATGCGAATAATGGCGACGTCCTCGGGAAGCATCTGGTGCAGCGCGTCCTCGATCTGTTGAGTGCCCAGACCCATTTTTGCCAGGTAGCGACTGCCACATTTGGGGCAACGGCTCGTGGGCGCGGGATACGGCTGCACGCGCCAAGACGAACCGCAGGTGTGGCACTGCAGCGTGTGTGTGCGCTCGTGATACGTAAGCGCGGTGGAGCAGTGGTTGCAGGTGGGCACGCAGCCGCATTCGCGGCACATCAGAAACGGCGCAAAGCCACGGCGGTTATGCAGCAGCACGGCCTTCTCGCGGCGCTCGACCACACGCTCTAGGCCCTCCATCAGCGGTTTTGAGAACATGGAACGGCTGCCGTGCGAGAACTCACGGCGCAGGTCGGCGATCCGAACCGTCGGCAAGACTGCGTGTCCCGGGCGCTCGGGCATCTCGACGCGCGTCCAGGTGGCACCGTTATACGTGCCACGGCGGCAGCGATCGAGGGCCTCAGCGGAAGGCGTAGCGGAGCCCAACACGAGCGGGCAGCGGTAGCGCCGCGCCATCTCGGCCGCCACCTCGCGCGCGTGGTAACGCGGGCTGGAGCCTTGCTTATAGCTGGTCTCGTGCTCCTCGTCGATGATGATGAGGCCCAGTTCGTCAAGCGGGCAAAAGAGCGCCGAGCGGGCGCCCACGACCACGCGCGCGGCACCGCTGGCAACCATATCCCACTGGTCCAGGCGCTCGCCGGCCGAAAGGCGCGAATGGAACACGGCGACCGTCTCACCAAAGCGCGAGCGAAAGCGGCCGACGGTTTGGGCCGTCAGCGAGATCTCGGGCACAAGCACGCACGCCGAGCGACCGGCTGCGAGCACGCGCTCGATGGCGGAGAGGTACACCTCGGTTTTGCCGGAGCCGGTGACGCCGTCGACAAGGACCACGTCTCCGTGGGCGTCAAGACGGGCGCGCTCAATCTGCGTGAGCGCCTGCTGCTGGCCGTTGGTAAGTGCGACCGGCGCCTTGCCGCTTGCCGAGGACAGCGTGGTCTGCTCGCTGCATCCACGCCAGGCGCGGCGCTCCTCCACAACCACGACGCCGCGTTTTTCGAGCGCCTTGATGGTCGCCGACATGCTGTTATAGAGAAGGTTGAGATCGCGCGTCGTAACCGGGCCGCACTGGAGCGCCTCGATGAGCTGACGCTGACGAACCGCCGTTTTGGGAGGCGTATAGTCAAAGCCCTCGGGCGTAAGCATGACCCAACGGTTTTGGATAGGCTTGACAGCGGGACGTTCAACCGTCCACACGCCGTCGTCGCCCTTGATCACGCGCGGGCTGCCGCCCGGAGGTAAAAACAGGCGCAGGCACTCGGAAAGCGTCGCGACATACTCGCGGCTCATCCAGCGCGCAATGCGGGCAGCCTCCGCGGTAAAGAGCGGTTTACTGAGGATAGCCTCGATGGTTTTAATGCGCGCAGGGTCGAGGGCGCTGTTGCCCTGCAGGTCGCGCAGCTCAGGCGCAATGTCGACGATATAGCCCGCGGCGGCACGGTTGCCAAAATGGACCAGGACCGTGGATCCGATCTGCGCCTCGTTAGCAAGGGACCGGGGAATGCCATAGGCGAACGGCTCGGACAGCGCACGCGTCGGGATGTCGAGAACCACGCTCGCATAGGGGGCGATGGGCTCAGGTGCAGGTTTAAGCTGCGTCGGGGCGGCGGCAGGAGTCGCGGACTTCGGAGCTTCCTCCGGTTCCGCCGAACCAAACAGCGAAAGTTGCTCGGCCATGGCCCCAGCACCTCCTATCCCATACGTCTACAGAAACAAGAGCCCCGCTCTGAGTGAACGGGGCTCGGATACATACATTTGCGCAGCGATTACAGCGCCATCGTGCGGGCGCGGTCGATGCGCGCCAGGCAGTCGTCGCGGCCGA
>WGSR01000212.1 GCA_014871545.1 Collinsella sp.
GAGGGCATTCATGCCATGCAGGCGGCGGGTCTGCACTTTGGCCCGGTTTCGGGTCGCCAGCCGTCCGCGATGGGCTGGATGTTCAAAAATCGTTCCGAGTGCTTCTCGACCGGCGCGTTCTGCAACGGCCAGGTCATGTTTGTGGACGGCGAGGCGGTAGCCTCGCATGCGACCGACAACGCCGCCCTTATGCGCTTGGCTGACTACTTGGAGCAAGAGACCGACGATACGTATCTGAAGGTCTACAGCCTGGGTGACGACTTTTGGGATAACGATGCCTATTGCGTGACGAGCGACCCCGAGCGCGTGCGCCGCGCCATGGAGTCGGGCGGCAACGCATGGCTCAAGGGCGAAGAGGCCCCGTGCCGTCCTGTCGTCGATGACGCGTCGGTGTTCAAGGCGAATATCTGGAGTGCTCGTTCGCGTGAGGAGCTCGCGGAGCTACGCGAGCGCGTTGCCGCTGAGGTGCCGGAACTCTCGCTCGTGTTTCCCAACAATCGTGTGCGCCTGTTCGACATTCTTCCAGCAGGTTGGGACAAGGGTTGCGCTGCGCTGGAGCTGGCGCGCGCTTTGGACCTGACGTCCGACGAGGTGGCCGTATTTGGCGATTCCGATAACGACCTGCCCATGATCGGTGCCGTCCCCAACTCCGTTGCAGTCGCCAATGCCAACGAGGCCGTCACGGCTGCCGCGCGCTGGCATATCGGCGCTGCGGCAGACGATGCGGTTGCCGGGGCTCTGCATCAGATTGCCGCCTGCGCCGCGACGGGGGAGATGCCGTCGTTTATGCGTCAGGCAGATGCGGCGGGTTCGGGTATCGCGGACGTCTAGGGAGGCCATCATGAAGCTTCAACAGCTCAGGTATGTCGTCAAAGTTGCCGAATGCGGCAGCATCACCGAGGCCTCGCGCCGGCTCTTTGTGTCGCAGCCTTCGATTACCGCGTCGATCCGCGATCTCGAAAACGAGATGGGTGTGCACATCTTTGAGCGCACCAACAAGGGTGTCATTGTGTCCGAGGAGGGCGAGACCTTCTTGGGCTACGCGCGCCAGGTGCTCGATCAGGCGGATCTGCTCGAAGGCAAGTACAAGGGCGCGTCCGAGCAGGTGCCGCACTTTAGTGTGAGCTGCCAGCATTATTCCTTTGCCGTCAACGCGTTTGTCGATGTGATCCGTGAGTTCGATGCCGCGCGCTATGACTTTACCCTGCGCGAGGAGCAGACTCACGAGATTATCGAGGACGTCGCGCATATGAAAAGCGAACTGGGCATCCTATATCTGTCCGAGCACAACCGCGAGGTCATCGAGCGCATGCTGGTGGCCAACGAGCTCGTGTTCGAAGGGCTCTTCTGCGCCACGCCGCATGTCTTCGTCTGCGCCGACCATCCGCTGGCGGCCCGCTCCAGCGTGACGCTCGAGGACTTGGAAGACTACCCGTTCCTGTCCTACGAGCAGGGCAGTTACAACTCGTTTTACTATTCCGAGGAGCTGACCTCGACGTTTGAGCGTCGCAAGAATATCCGCGTGCGCGACCGTGCGACGCTGTTCAACCTGGCCATGGGCCTCAACGGCTACACGGTGTGCTCGGGCGTAATTAGCCACGAACTCAACGGCCCCGGCATTATCTCGATTCCGCTTGACGTGGACGAGTACATGGAGATTGGCATCATCACGCGCAAGAACACGACGCTCACGCGCTACGGTCGGGCCTATATCGACGCGATTCGTCAGCATATCTAGGCTGCTGTGCTCCGCGCGGTTCAAGTCTCTTTATGACAGTCCAGACTGATATAGGAAGCATCTATATCAAACTGTTATAAACGTATATTTTACGATGGTCATATGAGCGCTCATACTCTGTCCCAGTAAAGCAACCAATGCAAAGGGAGATATCTATGAGTACCTCGATTCAACCGAACGCGCCGTTTCGCGCCGATATCGTCGGCAGCTTTCTTCGTCCGCAGGCTGTAAAGGACGCCCGTGCCGCCTATGTCGCGGGTAAACTCGACGCTTCCGGCCTTAAGGTCGTCGAGGACGATGCCATTCGCGATTTGGTGGGCAAGCAGAAGGCCGCCGGCCTGCAGGTGATTACCGATGGCGAGTTCCGCCGCAGCTACTGGCACCTCGATTTTATGTGGGGCCTTAACGGCATTGAGCGCCGCACCTCACGCACGGGTTATATGTTCCATGACGAGGAGACGACGGCCGACACCGCCGTGGTTACCGGTCCCATTAGCGGCGAGAACCACCCGTTCGTCGAGCATTTTAAGTTTGTCAAGGCGCTCGAGGGGGAGGGCCAGGTCGCGCGTCAAACCATTCCGGCGCCGATCCAGACGTTCTCGGAGGTTACGCTCGACCGCTGCGATGGACAGCAGGAGAGTCTGCGCGCCGTCTACAAGACCGATGAGGAACTTGCCGACGCCATTGCGGCCGCTTATCGCACGGTGATCGCCGACCTGTACGCAGCAGGCTGCCGCAACATCCAATTTGATGACTGCACCTGGGGCATCTATTGCGATACCGACTTTGTGTCCAAGACCGGCATGAGTCCGGTTGACCTGCAAAAGGTAAGCGAGCTGGGCGTGGCGCTCAACAACGCCGCCATCGCGGGCAAGCCCGACGATCTGGTTATCAACACGCATGTGTGCCGCGGCAACTATCACTCCACGTATGCCTTCGAGGGTGGTTACGATCCCATTGCACCGTACCTGTTTGCGCACGAGGATGTCGACGCGTTCTACCTTGAGTTCGATACGCCGCGCGCCGGTGGCTTTGAGCCGCTCAAGTATGTTGCTCCCGGCAAGAAGGTCGTGCTGGGCCTGGTGACCACCAAGGCGGCTGAGCTTGAGGACGAGGACGTTATCGTCGAACGTATCCACGAGGCCGCAAAGTATGTGCCGCTCGAGAACCTGTACCTGTCGCCCCAGTGCGGCTTTGCCAGCTGCGAGATTGGCAACAAGCTGACCGAGGACGAACAGTGGGCAAAGATCGCGCTGGTCAAGCGCATTGCTGAGCGCGTTTGGAAGTAACGTTACCGCTTGCAGGTGACGGCGCGCGCGAGACATGGTGTATCACGTACAATGGTTCGGATCGTATCGTTCGGGCAGGTTATCCGATATGCCTGATCGCCCTTCCAT
>WGSR01000213.1 GCA_014871545.1 Collinsella sp.
CCCATAGCAATAAAGAGGGCCGCAAGCGACCCTCTCCATTGCATTATGCAATCAAATACTGTGTTTTACATCAAGCCATCGATGAACGGTAGCTTAGGCGCTGTACTTGTTTGCCTCGCCGAAGGTGCCGCCCTCGACAATCCAGCCGTCCTTCATGATGACGTCCATGTTGTCGGTGTTGAGCACGTGGATGTCGGCGGCGACGTCACCGTTGACGACCAGCAGGTCGGCGCACTTGCCGGCCTCGATGGAACCGGTCTCGTCCTCGATGTGGCACATCTTGGCACCGTTGAGGGTGGCACAGGTGATGGTCTCGACCGGGGTGAAGCCGATCTTGTCGACGAACTCGTACATCTCCTCGATGGAGCAGGTGCCGTACGGGGTGACGAAGGAGAAGGAGTCGGAGCCGATCGTCATGACGACGCCGCGCTTCTTGGCCTCGCGCAGGCAGTCGTAGTTGCGCTGCAGCTCCTTCTCGACCAGGGTGCCCTCGTACTTGTCGTGCAGCTCGGGAACGTAGACGGGCGGATAGGTGGCGTACCAGGTGGGCAGGAAGGCGATCGTCGGGGTGAAGAAGGTGCCCTGCTCGGCCATGAGGTCCATGGTGCGCTCATCGATATCGAAGCCGTGAATCAGCTGCTCGCAGCCAAAACGAACGGAATCGTAGGCAGCGGCGTGGTTGTTGTAGCAGTGGCTCCACACGGGGATGCCGACCATCTTGGCCTCTTCGACCACGGCCTGAATCTCCTCGGAGCAGTAGTGCTGGTCGCGGCCGGAGTCCCAGCGCCAGATGCCGCCACCGGTAGCCCAGATCTTGATGGCATCGGGGTTCTCGCGCAGGCGACGGCGGACGGCCTTGCGCAGATCCCAAGGACCATCGACCTGGTCGCCCCAGGGGTGGGATTCCTTGTTGAGCTCCTGGGTGCAGTGGTGGGAGTCACCATGACCGGCAACGCGGCAGAAGCCGAGGCCGGTGGCCAGAACGCGCGGGCCCTTGAAGACGCCCTTGTCGATGCAGTCACGGATCTGGATACCAAAGCGGCCGATCTCGCAGACGGTGGTGAGGCCGTGGGTGAGGCAGTCGTAGGCCTGCTTGACGGCGACGGCCTGCTTCTCGAGGAGCGGCTGCATGACCCAATCGGTGTCATCGTCGGTCAGGTTGCCCGAGAAGTGCAGGTGGGTGTCGATCAGGCCGGGAAGGACGGTCTTGCCGGCGGCGTCGATAACCTCAACGCCCTCGGGAAGGTCCTGCATAGTGCCGGCGTACTCGATCTTGCCGTTGTCGTCGACGAGAACGAGGGAGTTCTCGACCGGCTCGGCACCGGTACCGTCGATGAGCTTGCCGCCAACGATTGCATACTTAGTGGACATGGTTCCTCCTTATGGATCCATATAGTGGGCGAGGCCGTGTTGGGTTAAGGCCTCACAAAGCTACCCAAGTGGTGCCGGGTTCGGTGCGCGGGAGAGAGGGTCCCGCACACCCGATCCGCCCCGGCTCGGCGTTACTTTTTGCGGGAATTGGTGAAGGCCATGAGGGCCAGGCCAATAGCCAACCAGCCGATCACGATGCTCCACTCCACCATGTTGAGGGAGGCGGGAGAGAACGGAATCACGAGCAGGCCGATGATGATGGCGCAGGCAGCGATAGCGAGGCCGATGCCAAACTTGCCGCCGGGAACTTCGTAGGGACGAGGCAGGTCAGGCTCGGTGAAGCGCATGCGCAGGCAGGCGAGGGCGACCATGCCGCAGGAGAAGATGAAGGCGAGAGCCGACACGTTGGTCAGAGGGATGAGCATGTTCTTGCCCAGGAACGGACCGATGACGGTGATGACGCCCAGAACGACGCAGGCGAGCTTGGGAGCGCCAGACTTGGGGTCGACCTCGGCGAATTTCTCGGGCAGCTGGCCCTTGCGGCCCATGGCGAGCATGATGCGGCTCGTGGCGCCGTAGAAGGAGTTCATCGGGCCCATAGGTCCAAGCGTGGCGATGACGAGCATGGCCAGGTACAGGAGCATGTTGATGCCCTTGAGGCAGGCAAGCGCGGGAACCGGGCTCTTAACAAACTCATGCCAGTCGAGGATGGTGCCGAACGAGTAGATGCAGACCATGTAGAAGCCGCCGGCGGCCAGCAGGGCCAGGGAGATGATCTTGCCGAACTTGTTCCAGTTGAGGCCCTCGGCTGCTTCCTCAGCCTGCTGGGGAATGGTATCGAAGCCGGCGTAGAAGAACGGGGTCAGAACCAGGACCGACACGATGCCGGCGAACAGGCTGGTGCCCTCGGTAGCGGGCTTGCCGCCGCCAGCACCGGTGACCTGGGAGAACACGGGCATGGCGTGTTCCGGCGAACCGGTGAACAGCGAGACGCCCATGGCGAGCAGCATGCCGCAGAGCAGGGCCTTGGTCAGGAAGGCCTGGAGCTTGGCGGCCGAGCTGGCGCCGCGGAAGTTGAGGAAGATGACGTAGACTGCAAAGCCGAGCGCGATCAGCGTCGGGAACAGGTAAACGTCGGCCCCCAGGATGGTGTAGAGCTTGACGGCGCGCAGCCACTCAAGGCCGGGCAGGCTGCCGAACATCTCGGACACGAGGGTCGAAATGGCGATGGCCTCCCACGGGCACAGGATGCCGTTGCCCAGGGCCAAAAGCCATCCGGTGATATAGCTCAGCGTACGGCCAAAGCTACGATCGACATACTCGACGATGCCGCCCGAGATGGGGATAGCAGCCGTGAGCTCACCGAAAACAGCTCCGACGGGCACGAGGAAGATTGCACCCAAGAGGAATGCGATCATAGCGGGAACGGGACCGCCGCCCACGACCATCCAGTCGCCGACCTGCAGAACCCAACCGGTACCGATGATGGCACCGAAACCGATGGTGAAGAAGTTCCAGAGCGAAAGCGTTTTCTTCATGCCGCCGTTATCCTCGACTGTAACCTCTGCGTTCTTGTCCGCCATTGTTCCCCTCCTTTCCTGTTTGACGCCCTTGGCGTCACCCCTTGCGCGGTCCGTTTTGCCGCGCGCTTTTATTCCATGGCTTTAAGATACGGCCTTGGCGCAGCAGCGCCGCTCGCAGCTCGACCGAAGGCAGAACTGCAAAACGAGCGGCACCGTTTTTGGGACGAACGGCG
>WGSR01000214.1 GCA_014871545.1 Collinsella sp.
GTCTGCTCCATGGGCGTGGAGTTAAAGAGCTTGGCGCCGGCCGTGCGCGTGATGGTGGCGCGGCCGTACTCGCCCACCTCGGAGTGACCGACCTTGCCACCGAGCGTCACGGCCGTGATCTGATGGCCGTAGCAGAAGCCCAGGACGGGAAGGCCCAGGTCAAAGATGGCGGGATCGATGGACGGAGCGTCCTCGGCATACACGGAAGCCGGACCGCCGGAAAGGATGAGCGCAGAGGCGTTCATCTCGCGAATCTCGTCGGCCGAGATGTCGCAGGGGACAATCTCGGAATACACGTTGAGGTCGCGGACGCGACGGGCAATGAGCTGACCGTACTGCGCACCAAAGTCGAGTACGAGGACCTTTGCGGAAGCCTTTTGATCCATGGTTTCCCCCTCTTGTTGGCGGGGAGCCGGTGCCCACCCGCGTGAATGAACGAAAATAACTTCCATAGTGTACACGTTATATGGGGTTTCTCGTCCCTCGCAGCCATCAGCGCACGGCAAACGCACGACCTAGGCCCCTATTTGACGGCAATTGAAGTGTTACCAGACGTTACAGATGATGTAATACGTTTGAACATTGGACGCTCTGTGCCACAATACTGCCGAACGACTCCGCCTCTGCGGCGGCAAATACGATAGGAACACCAGCATGAAGCGCATCCTTCTCATCGCCACGGGCGGCACCATCGCATCGACCGAGGACGGCAACGGCCTCTCCCCCGCCCTGACCGGTGAGGAGCTCGCCCAGAGCGTCCCCGAGATCTCGGGCCTCTGCGAGCTCGACGTCGTGCAGCCCATGAACATCGACAGTACCAATATGCGCCCGAGCGATTGGATGCGCATCCGCGACGTCATCGTCGAAGGCTATGCCGACCACGACGGCTTCGTGATTCTGCACGGCACCGACACCATGAGTTACACCGCGGCAGCGCTTTCCTACCTGATTCAGGACAGCCCCAAGCCCATCGTGCTCACCGGCTCGCAAAAGCCCATGGGCAATCCCTTTACCGACGCCAAGCTCAACCTGTACCAGAGTCTGCTCTATGCGCTCGATGAGCATTCGCACGACGTCTCGATCGTGTTTGGCGGCGTCGCCATTGCCGGTACGCGCGCCCGCAAGCAGCGCACCATGAGCTTTAACGCGTTCATTAGCGTCAACTATCCGCCCATTGCCTACATCCGCAACGACCGCATCGTGCGCAACGGGCTTCACGGCACGCATCAGGGCGAAAACCCGGTGCGTTTCTACGACAGCATCGACCCGCGTGTATTTGTCCTTAAGCTTACGCCCGGCGTGAACCCGGGCATCCTCGATGCCCTTGCCGATAGCTACGATGCTGTAATCCTGGAGACTTTTGGCATTGGCGGTATTCCCGAGTTTGGCGAGTCCGGCGAGTCATTCCAGGAGGCGATTTTCCACTGGGTCGATTCGGGCCGCACCGTCGTTATGACCACGCAGGTCCCCGAAGAGGGCCTCGATCTGGGCGTTTATGAGGTCGGCCGTGCTTACGCCGATCATCCGGGCATTCTGCGTGGCGATGACATGACCACCGAGACGCTCGTGGCCAAGACCATGTGGGCACTCGGCCAGTCACGCGATGCCGCCGAAATCCAGCGCCTGTTCTACAGCCAAGTCAACCACGACCGTATCCCGATGGCGTAATCTCTAAGGCAGCTCCACTTATCGCAACCTTAAACGGCAGGTAGTCCCCCTCGGGCCGTGCAAAAATCGGAGTATTCTGCAATTTCTCCTCCGTAGGCATAGAATCGACCGATTGTTAGACGAACTTTTAGGACGAGGGTTCCGTCTAGTAAATATTTATTCCTCATTTTTATTTAATATGTGGATTAACTACTGCCAAAAAGGCAAAGCCAGCCGCTCGAGCTAGCATCTACGGCCAAACTGGTGCTGAATACTCGCGATTTTGCACATCGCAACCAGGGGGACCCGCCCAAAGAGCGTCAAATACAGCGGGGGAACGCCCTATTCGATACCCTCGAGAAGCTCTGATACCGTCATGCCGAGTGCGGGCGCAATCTTAAATAGAACCTTGAGCGTGAAATTTGCCGTCCCATCTTCGATTCGGTCGAGGTAGGGTCGGCTGATTCCTGTCGCCACACAAAAATCAACCTTGGAGATACCAAGGTCCCTGCGTGTCTCTTCGACCCGCCTGCCAAGAATCTGTTTCGCACGTTCGTCCATGCAGACGAGTTTGAAATGGAGCCGAACATAAACGTAAACTATAGTTTACGTTTTGCCGAATACACAGGAGTTTTCTATGTCGGGTTCTTCGGTCCGCATGTACCGAGCCACGCTTCGCACAAACAGCGTGCCGCCCAAGCTCGTCGTCGTTGAAGCTGAATGTCTTTCGCCCGATGAACGCACAGCATTTGCATTGCTATCAAGTCGCGTCGCCGCCGTTCTGGTCCCTTGCCCGACGCAAGGTGAACTTGCCATCCAATGCCAGGCGCACAGCTGCTCGCTCAATCAGGCTGCCGTAATCGCAACCAGCCAACGAGGCCTGCCGCTCCTTTTAGAAGCCGGTATCGCACTCGCCCTTCGCGGCGCCGGATACGAAAACGAGGCCGCCGCCGATGTAGTCTTTCAACCACGATCGAGCGGCGGCCTCGCAGCAGCCATTGAATATGCGTGCAGGCTCGTTGCCTAAAAGGACAAGCTAGAAACCAAAGCCAAAGCCCGTTCCGGTAATCGCCGAGTACATAAAGTAAACGTTGATCACGTTGAGGAACACACCCGTGATGCAACCGTTGCGCAGGTAGCGCTCGCACACGATGCGCGCCATGGCGGCGGAGTCATCATTGTTCTTGGCCTGGCGTCCCGCCGTAAAGTACGTTGCCACGCTCAGCAGCAAATTGAGCACCGGAAGCGCCAGCAGCTCGTAGCTCTTGCCCCAGCGCGTCACCTCGCCGGCTGCGTTAAACTTCATTGCCACCTCGGGGCCAATGTTGGGGATTACAAACGCTGCGACCACCAGCGGAAGCACCGCAAGCACCAGCAGCGCGATGCCCATGTAGCCGGCTTTTTTGCCATATTTGAACATGCGCGTCGCCCTTACACGTTAAAGCGGAAGTGCACGACGTCGCCATCGGCCATGACA
>WGSR01000215.1 GCA_014871545.1 Collinsella sp.
GCCGTGGTCCCATATAAACAAACCCCGTGGTAAACTTGACCGAACTGTTAATATTCCGAAAGGTACACCTCAATGTCCAAATACATCTCCGAGCTCATGTCACCGCAGCTTATGGGCGTCGTTTATGCTTTCGTTGGCTTTATCATCGCCCTGTATGTGCTGTCGGTCGTCTATGTGTTTATCGACGCTCGCCGCCGCGGTGCCAGCGCCTACGTGGCATGGGGCATCATCGCCCTCATCCCGTTTGTGGGCCTCATCGCCTACCTGGTCCTGCGCCCGCATTCCTACGCGGCCGACCGCGAGGAGCAGGAGCTGGACATGGCCCTGCGCGAGCGCCAGCTTGCCCAGTACGGCACCTGCCCGCAGTGCGGCGCGCCCATCGAGAAGGACTTCGTCGTCTGCCCGGTGTGCGATACCCAGGTTCGCAACGTCTGCCCCAGCTGCCATCGTCCGCTCGATGCGCACTGGAAGGTCTGCCCCTACTGCCGAACTCGCATCCAGTAACGCATCCATCGCCGGGTCGGCCGCAAGCCACGGGCCCCGCGCGTCACGCGAAAGCCGCACACGCGCCCCAAGCCGCGAACACCCCGCCCCCACACGATGAAGCATGCGTAGAAAATCGCCCGCCGTGCCATTAAGGTGCGGCGGGCGCTTGTATACCAAGGCAACCTGCCTATAATGATGCAAGTCAAAAACGCCGAGCGCATCGCACGCACTTGCATCAGGCATCCGAGAGGAGAAAACATACCCATGAAGGCACTCTACAATGACGGTTCGGTGGCCGAGCTCCCGCAGGACGAGGTCACGCACGTCATCCGCCACTCCGCCGCGCACATCATGGCGCAGGCCATCAAGCGCCTCTATCCCGAGGCCGACTTTGCCTACGGTCCCGCGACCGACAACGGTTTTTACTACGACGTCGACCTGCCCGAGGGCGTCAAGATCAGCGAGGACGACTTCCCCGCGATCGAGGCCGAGATGAAAAAGATCGTCAAGGAGAACCTCAAGTTCACCGTCTTTGAGAAGCCCCGTGCCGAGGCCATCGCCCTTATGGAGGAGCGCGGCGAGAAGTACAAGGTCGAGCACATTAACGACCTGGACGACGACGCCCGCATCACCTTCTATCAGCAGGGCGACTACATCGACATGTGCGTCGGCCCCCACATCTGCTACACCAAGGCCCTCAAGGCCTTTAAGCTCACCGGCGTCTCGGGTGCTTACTGGAAGGGCGACAAGGACAACAAGATGCTCACCCGCATCAACGGCGTCGCCTTTGCCACCAAGGAGGAGCTCGACGAGCACATGCACATGCTGGAGGAGGCCAAGAAGCGCGACCACCGCAAGATCGGCCGCGAGATGGACCTCTTTATGATGCGTGACGAGGCCCCCGGCTTCCCCTTCTTCCTGCCCAACGGCATGATCCTTAAGAACACGCTGCTTGACTACTGGCGCGAGATCCACCACAAGGCCGGCTACGTGGAGATCTCCACGCCGCTCATCATGAACAAGCAGCTGTGGAAGACCTCGGGCCACTGGGACCACTACAAGGACAACATGTACTCTACCGTCATCGACGACGAAGAGTACTGCATTAAGCCCATGAACTGCCCGGGCGGCGTGCTGGTGTACGCCTCTAAGCCGCACTCCTATCGCGAGCTGCCCATCCGCGCCGGCGAGATTGGCCTGGTGCACCGCCACGAGCTGCGCGGCGCCCTGCACGGCCTGTTCCGCGTGCGCTGCTTTAACCAGGACGACGCCCACCTGTTTGTGCGTCCCGACCAGCTGACCGACGAGATCGTGGGCGTGGTCAACCTCATCGACTCCGTGTACCAGAAGTTTGGCTTTAAGTACCACGTTGAGCTTTCCACCCGCCCCGAGGACTCCATGGGTTCGGACGAGGACTGGGCTCGCGCCGAGGAGGGCCTGCGCACCGCTCTGGAGCAGCTGCACATGGACTACGAGGTCAACGAGGGCGACGGCGCCTTCTACGGCCCCAAGATCGACTTCCACCTGGAGGACTCGCTCGGTCGTACCTGGCAGTGCGGCACCGTCCAGCTCGACTTCCAGATGCCGCTCAACTTTGACCTGGAGTACGTGGACGCCGACGGCACCAAGAAGCGTCCCATCATGCTGCATCGCGTGTGCTTTGGCTCCATCGAGCGCTTCATCGGTATTTTGATTGAGCACTTTGCGGGCAAGTTCCCCACCTGGCTGGCTCCCGTGCAGGTCAAGGCGCTTCCCGTCTCTGAGAAGAGCCGCGACTACGCTCACGAGGTGTGCGCCAAGCTGGAGGAGGCCGGCATTCGCGTGGTCTGCGACGACCGCGACGAGAAGATCGGCTACAAGATCCGCGAGGCCCGCAGCATCGACCGCGTGCCCTACATGCTCATCCTGGGCGAGAAGGAGGTTGAGGCCGGCAACATCTCCGTCCGCGATCGCTCCAACGAGACCGTTCAGATGAGCGTCGACGAGTTTGTAGCTAAGGTGACCGAGGAGATCAAGACTCGCGCCTAAGGCAAACTTCACAACAATTAACAAAGGCGACCGTCCACAAAGGGCGGTCGCCTTTTTCATGCCCAAATAAGAAAAGCCGCTGGTTGAGCGGCTTTTTTTGTTGCACAAAAAGGTACAGGTTTTTATAGAGGGGTATGGAGATGTACCTACTAGCAGTACTTTTTGCGTAATCTGGGCAAACGCTGATTAATTGCTCGTATAATGTCATCTGTCGAAAGATACAAAAACTTGTACTTTTGCGTCTGCGCGTAGCTGCGAGCGAGAAGCCTGTTCTAAACGTCCCTGCATTTGCGTGCATCGCAAAGCCAAAAGAGGGGGGCGAGAACGTGGAACAGACGGCACGGCGTCAGGAGCAGCTGCCAGGCGCATTTAACGGCGCCACCACCAACAGCCAGCACGGCCGCGTCCGCTGGTATCTGGTTCACACCCCTAATGGAAAAGAGCGCGAGACCTGTGAAAAGGTCCGTCGTATTATCCCGCACAACCTTATGCAGGACGTTTTTGTAATGCAAAAGGAGTTCTGGTTTAAGCGGGACGGCGCCTGGTCGCTCCAAACCAAACCCATGTACAAGGAATATTTCTTCGTCGCCACGCGCGATGC
>WGSR01000216.1 GCA_014871545.1 Collinsella sp.
GGCAGTAGCTGATGGCGATGGCGTCGACGCCTACGTGGGTGGCGATGGTGCAGCCGATGGGGCCGGTGCCGGCGTCTACGTAATCCTGACCCGCGAGTGCCTCGTTGACAAGCTCCTGCTCCTCGGCGGCGCCGGTCGTGAGCACGCGCACGCTGGAGCCCGGATACTCGGCCAAAAATGCGAGGCAATCGGCCATGGTGTTGGTAACGATGCGTTTGGCACCGCGGCCCTTTTTTATGGCCTTGATCTCGCCCGATTTCCACTCCGGCGAAACGGCCAGGCGAATGTTGAGCATTTGCGTGAGCTGGCCGGCGAGCTTGGGCGCGCGGCCGTTCTTAACGAGATTCTCGAGCGTGCGGGGAATCAGCAGCAGGTGGGCGTCGGGCAGCGTCGCGCGGATCTGCGCCTCGGTCTCGTCCAGGCTGCGGCCGTCCTCGCGCATGGCCAGCGCGTACTCCACCAGCAGGCCCTCGGCGCCCGAGCCGGTGCGCGAGTCGATGCAGCGCACGTCGAGCTCGTGCGTCTCGGCCGTCAGGCTGGCGTTGGCGTAGCAGGCGGACCACTCGCTGCACAGCGAGATAAAGATGGCGCTATCGTGGCCGTCGGCGCGCACGCGGTCAAAGAGTTCCTTGAACTCGCCGGCACTCGGCTGCGAGGTGTGCGGCAGCTGCTCGGAGCCGGCCATGCGGGCGACGTACTCTTGGGCGGTAATCTGCACCTGGTCGAGCAGGTCCTCGCCCTCGATAATCACATGCAGCGGAATCACGTAAATGCCGAGCTCTTGGGCGCGGGCGGGGGAGATGTCCGACGTGGAGTCGGTTATGATGGCAAAAGACATAATTGCACCTTTCGTTGGGGCGCGACGGCGCCGCCTTCTGAGAGCAAAGTGCGACAAGTATAGTGGAGTCGTTCCACATTTCTAGGTTCAATTGTTGAATAGTCAACAGTTTGAAGTGTCGGTGTGGAAATCATCAACTGGGGAAGAGGAATGCCGATGGAGGCGTTGGAGATATACAGGCGGCCGGTTGTGCTGTTCGATTTTGACGGCACGGTGGCCGATACGGGCCGGGCGGTGATGAGCTCGACGCGCAAGACGTTGGCCGCGCGCGGGTTTTCGGAGGCGCAGATGGGTGACCTGCGCCGCATGATCGGGCCGCCCCTGTGGAAGAGCTTTCACGACTTTTATGGCTTCTCCCGCGAGGAGTCGCTTGTGGTGGCTGACGAGTACCGTGCCTTTTTTGATGAGCTGGGACCGGAAGAGTATCCCGTGTTCGATGGAATCCCCGAGCTGCTCGATGGCCTTGTCGCGCAGGGGCATCGCTTGGTCGTGGCGACGTCACGCATGGAGGCAAAGTGCATTGACATGGTGGGCGAGCTGGGGCTTTCGCAGTTTGAGGCGGTGGTTGGCATGAATCCGCCGCAGGGACGCGAGACCAAGGCCGATTCGGTTCGCGATGCCCTGGCGGCGCTCGGCGCGACGGCCGACGATGCCGTGATGATCGGCGATCGCTTTAACGATGTGGAGGGCGCACACGCGATGGGCGTGCCGTGCATCGGCATCTATTCGGGCGCGGCAGCGCCGGGGGAGCACGAGGCCGCGGGCGCCGATGCGGTGGTGCACTCGGTGGCCGAGCTTGCTAAACTTTTCGCTATCTAATAGACATAATGTGAGGGGCGGGCGTACCCGTCGCTCATTGGTAAGGAGGTCGTCCATGAATCAGGTGGAGCAGAGCGTCGCTGAGTATGTCGACGAGGTCTGGGAGGATGTCGTCGCTGATATCGAGCAGCTGGTGAGTTATCCTTCCGTGGCAGTTTCTGCCGATGCGGAGCCCGGCGCGCCGTTTGGCCGCCCGGTCCGTGACGCGCTCGATTGCGCGCTCGGCATCGCGCAGAAGCTCGGCTATCAGACGAGCGACGACGAGGGCTATGTGGGAATCGCCGATATCCCGGGCCGCGGCGACAAGCAGCTCGCGACTATCTGCCACGTGGACGTGGTTCCCGCCGGCCCTGGCTGGAACACCGATCCGTTCGCGATGGAGCGTCGCGAGGGCTGGTTGCTCGGTCGCGGCGTGATCGACGACAAGGGCCCGGCAGTGCTGTCGCTTTATGCCGGCGCGTACCTGCTCAAGCACGGCATTGTTCCGCGCTACACCTTCCGCGCGCTGCTGGGCTGCGATGAGGAAGTGGGCATGTCCGACGTTCACCATTATCTGGAGAACCACGCAGACCCCGACTTTTTGTTTACGCCCGATGCCGAGTTCCCGGTCTGCAATGCCGAGAAGGGCCAGTTTGGGGCGACGTTCGTGAGTCCCAAGATCGACGGCGGGCGCATCGTGTCGTGGAGCGGCGCCGAGGCGAGCAATGCCATTCCGTCGCAGTCCATCTGCGAGCTCGCGATTGCCGCCGATGAGCTGCCGGCGCCGGTCGAGAATGCTGACCGCCTGGAGATCACGGCTCTCGACAATGGTCATGTGCAGATTTTCGCCCACGGTATTGGCGGTCACGCCTCGATGCCCGAGGGGACGATCAATGCCGTCGGCCTGATCGTGTCGTATCTGCGCGAGGCCGAGGACGCGTTTGGTGCCCGCGGCGAGCGCCTGCTGACGCCTGCCGAGCACGAGTTTGTCAAGTTTTTGGCCTTTGTGCATGCGGACGCCTATGGTCGCGGCCTGGGTATCGACGCGACGAGCCCGGCGTTTGGCCCGCTCACCTGCAACCCCGGCGTCATCCGCGTGGTGGATGGCCATATCGAGCAGGTCATCGACGTGCGTTTCCCTGATAGCACGAGCGCCGATACCATCCGCGAGCAGCTCGAGCCGCTCGTGGGGCGCTTTGACGTGACGTGTCGCCTGGGTCATGCAAAGGTGCCGTTCTCGGTGTCTGCCGACGATCCGGCCGTGAAGGCGCTTATCGATACCTATAACGAGTTTACGGGCAAGCACGCCGAGCCTTTTGCCATGGGCGGCGGCACGTACGCGCGCAACTTTGCCCGCGCCGTGTCGTTTGGCCCCGAGGAGACCGGTCTGGAGCTGCCCGCATGGGGCGGCCAGATGCACGGCCCCAACGAGTGCGCCAACGAGGAACAGCTCAA
>WGSR01000217.1 GCA_014871545.1 Collinsella sp.
GATATTGCTGGCGTCCACATTGCCCGCGCACTCGGTCTTGGCGCGACCGGCGATAAGCTCGATAGCGGCGGCCATGTCGTCGTGGGTCATGTTGTCGAACATGATGATATCGGCGCCGGCCTCCACGGCCTCGCGCACCATGTCCAGGTTCTCGCACTCGATCTCGACCGTCGTGGTAAACGATGCATGGGCGCGCGCCATCTCGATCGCACGCGTCACGCCACCGGCGGCGTCGATGTGGTTGTCCTTGAGCATAACGGCCGTCGACAGGTTGTAGCGGTGATTGCTGCCGCCGCCGATCTCGACTGCGGCCTTCTCGAAGACGCGCATGCCCGGCGTGGTCTTGCGCGTATCGACGAGCACGGTCTTGGTGCCCTCGAGCGCCGCGGCCATCTGGTGCGTATAGGTAGCGATACCGCTCATGCGCTGCAGGTAGTTGAGTGCCACGCGCTCGCCCGAAAGCAGCACGCGCGCGTCGCCGCGCACCTGACCCACATGGTCGCCGGCGTGCACCTCGTCGCCATCGGCAACGTCGAGCAGCACCGAGCTCTGCGAATCCAGCAGTTCAAAGGTGCGGGCAAACACATCCAAGCCGGCGATGATGCCGTCGGCCTTGGCGATAAGCTCCACCGTGGCGGGACGCGCCGTGGGGCACACGCTCACCGTGCTCACGTCCTCAAAGGTAATGTCCTCGCGCAGAGCCTGCAGAATCAGATCATCGACGACGAGCTTCATGGTAATGGGATTCATGGTCTACTCCTCCACGGCCTGCGTGCCGGCGGCACGGGCCAAATCATCGATTGCCAGGGTGTCGGCGCTCAGGGCGCGATGACGGCCATCGAGCGCGGGATCGCCCGCCTGCTCCACGGCCAGCGACTCGCCGGTACGCATGTACCACGCGGCGCGACGACCCCAGACCAGCGCCTCGAGCAGGCTGTTTGATGCAAGGCGGTTTTTGCCGTGAACGCCGTTGCAGGCCGTCTCACCCGCGGCGTAGAGCTCGGGCATCGAGGTGCGGCCGTCCTTGTCGACCCATACGCCGCCCATAAAGTAGTGCTGCGTGGGAGTGACGGGAATGAGCTCGTCCAGGATGTCGCGGCCGTCCTCCAGGCAGCGCGCACGGATATTGGCAAAGTGCCCGGTCACCACGTCGCGCTCGACGGGGGCAAAGCTCAGCCACTCGTGCTCGGTGCCGTCCTGCCTCATCTGCTCGCGGATGGCGGCGGCGACAACGTCGCGCGGCTGCAACTCGTCGGTAAAGCGCTCGCCGGCGGCATTGAGCAGAATCGCGCCCTCGCCGCGACAGCTTTCGCTGATCAGGAACGTGCGACCCGGCTGCGGCGAGAACAGGCCCGTGGGGTGGATCTGCACGTAGTCCAGGTGCTCCATCGTGATGCCGTGCTCCTGCGCGATGTAGCAGGCGTCACCGGTGAGCTGCGGGTAGTTGGTCGAGTGGTCGTACACGCCACCGATACCGCCCGTTGCCCACAGCGTGTGGCGGGCATGGATCTTAAATGGCTCGCCGGCATGCACGCCCTCGGCGGCGTTTGCCAGCTCGTCGGCGGGACGAACCGAGTTGTCCTCATCCACGGCGACGGCGACGACGCCGGTGCACACCGTGGCGTCATCGCGCTCGGCGGTCAGGATGTCGGTCATGGCAACGTGTTCGAGAATCTGCACGTTGTCCAGCTTGCGGACAGCCTGGAGCAACTTGGTCGTAATCTCCTTGCCCGTAACATCGGCATGGAAGGCGATGCGCGGGCGGCTGTGCGCGCCCTCGCGGGTAAAGTCGAGGCTGCCGTCGGCCTTGCGCTCAAAATCCACGCCCATCGCCAGCAGGTCGTTAATGACCGAGCGGCTCGAGCGGATCATGATGTCGACGCTCTCGCGGCGGTTCTCGTAATGACCGGCGTGCATGGTGTCCTCAAAGAAGGCATCGTAGTCCGAGCCCTCGGGCAGCACGCAGATACCGCCCTGCGCGAGCATCGAATCGCACTCATCGACGGCGCCCTTGGAGAGCATGATTACGCGCGTGCTCGTCGGCAGATTGAGGGCCGCATACAGGCCCGCCACGCCGCAACCGGCAATGACGACGTCACACTCCATATCGGGGTATTGTTTGGTTTCCACAGGAATCCTCTCCCTTGTAATGTGGCATAAGGGATGGTCCCTCATGTCACATTGGCTTAGCGCGCCGCGTACTCGAGCATGCGGTCAAGCGTGAGCTTGGCCTGATCGGCGGCCTCGTCCGACACGCCAATCTGCACCTCGCCCTCGCCCGTCTCCAGGCAGTGCACGAGCTTTTCGAGCGTGATGAGATCCATGTTGACGCAGGTGGGCTGCACCGCAGGGAAGTAGAACTTCTCGTCGGTGCCCTGGCAGCGGCGCTCGAGTTCGTAGAGCACGCCGCGGACCGTCACGATGATGAACTCGTTGGCGTCCGACTCCTCGGCATACTTGATGATGCCGGCGGTGGAGCCGATGTAGTCGGCCTCGGCCAGGACGTCGGCCTTGCACTCGGGGTGCGCCAGCACGAGCGCGTCGGGGTGCGCCTCCTGCGCGTCGACGATCTGCTCGACGGTGATGATGTGATGACGCGGGCAGTAGCCGTTGTTGAGGATGACGTGCTTTTGGGGCACCTGCTCGGCCACAAAGCGGCCCAGGTTCTGGTCGGGAATGAACAAGATGTGCTGCTGCGGCAGCTCGGAGACGATCTTGACGGCGTTAGAGCTGGTAACGCACACATCACTCCAGCTCTTGATCTCGACCGTCGAGTTGACGTAGCACACCACGGCCAGGTCGTCGCCATACTCGGCGCGCGCTGCGTCGACCGTCTCGCGCTTGACCATGTGCGCCATGGGACAGTCCGCGCCCGGCTCGGGCAGCAGCACGGTCTTGGTGGGATTGAGCAGCTTGGCGCTCTCGCCCATAAACTCCACGCCGCACAGCACGATAGTCTGCTGCGGCAGGCTCTTGGCGAGCTTTGCCAGGTAGAAGCTGTCGCCGACGTAATCGGCAACGGCTTGGACCTCGGGCGCCACATAATAGTGCGCCAGGATCACTGCGTCACGTTGGGTTTTTAGCTGAT
>WGSR01000218.1 GCA_014871545.1 Collinsella sp.
CGCCGTAGTTGCACGCGATCATGATGAGTGTGCCGGTGACAAAGGCGATGGAGAATTTGCCTGCTTCTTCGGCACCCACGAGCTGCGTAGACACGATGGTGAGCAGCGGAAACGCCAAGCCCCACACGGCGGTGCCGAGGGTGTTCCAAAGATAGTCGCGGCGGGTGGCGTGCTCCTCGTATTCCGCTTCCTGCATGGAGAAGCCGCCGCCGTAGACGGCGCCGAGCAGACGGTTCCACCAAGCGTTGACCATGCGGCGGACGGGGCCGGGCTCCCGATCGCGTTCGCGCCGGCGACGTGTGGCTTGGCTGCTATCGGGTCCGCCGGCGTTGCGCTGGCTCAGCTCCTGGATGCGCGCGAGCTCTTCGGCCGTGTGGGAGGCGGGGAACAGGCCGTTCTCGATGCGGCCGCCCTGGGCCTTCGCGGCGCCGTCTTTCGATGCAGCGGGGTTGGAGATGCCGTTACGGCGGGCGATGGCGCGGCGAATGCTATCGAGGGGCGTGATGCTCAAAGCGGGGTCCTTTCTATTGCTGCGCTCTAGTATAGACACCTCGGTGTCCGCTCGTGTTTTTGAACAGGTTGTTCGATAATTTCGGCGGCGCCATTCGGTAGTCGGCACTTAGGGACGTTCCTTATGTGCCGGCACTTTGGGAACGTCCCTAAGTGCCGGCATCCGGGGGCGCTCCTTGAATGTTGCCTGTTCAAGAGTGTTCCCAATGACTAGGCGTTTAAAAACGTCCCCAATGACTAGGCCGCTTGCCTGCGATTTTTGACCGTTGGGCGGGCTTGCCGCCCTTGCCGCAAAAACGTTTTTGCATATCGGGTACAACGGGCTTTACGTGAGTAAAGTGCGCGCCGCGTCCACGTGCCGCGTTTTTAAAGGAGGCCCCATGCCTGGTGTTACCCCTGCAGAAGTTCTGTCCAATTTTGGTATTACGCTGGTCGAAGATCCCGCCGAGAATCAACCCCGTCTGCTGGTCGATTTGCCCGCCGCGGAGCTCGTCGAGCACGCTATCCGCCGCGAAGAAGGCCGCATGGCATCCAACGGCGCGCTGGTGATCGAGACGGGGGAGCGTACCGGCCGTTCCCCCAATGACCGCTTTATCGTTGACACCCCCGATGTTCACGACAAGATTGCCTGGGGCGCGGTCAACCGCCCGCTGTCCGTCGAGAGCTATGAGGCCATCAAGGCCGGCATCGTCGACTATCTCAACGAGCGCGACGTGTTCGTCACCCGCGGCATGGCAGGTGCCGACCGCAACCACACGCGTCGACTGCTCGTTGCCTGCGAGCGTGCCAGCCAGGCACTTTTTATTAAGCAGATGCTCGCCCGCCCGCTCGCTCGCGAAATCGCGCGCACCGGCGAGCCCGACTTCTGCGTGCTCGCAGCGCCCGGTTACCAGTGCGACCCCGCCATCAAGGGCCTCAACTCCAGCGCCGCGGTGGTCATCAACTTCCAGGAACGCGTGATTCTGGTCGCCGGCACCGGCTACTCCGGCGAGATTAAAAAGTCGATCTTTAGCGTCATGAACTATCTGCTGCCCGTCGAGGACGACGTGCTGCCCATGCACTGCTCGGCCAGCATGGATCCCGTCACGCACGAGACCGCCGTGTTCTTTGGCCTGTCCGGCACCGGCAAGACCACGCTTTCGGCCAATCCCACGCGCCTGCTGATCGGCGACGACGAGCACGGTTGGTCCGACATGGGTATCTTCAACATCGAGGGTGGCTGCTACGCAAAATGCGAGGGCCTGGACGCCTTCCACGAGCCCGAGATCTTCAACGCCGTCCGTTTTGGCGCCATTTGCGAAAACGTGGTGCTCGACGAGAACCGCAAGCCCAACTACGACGGCATCTCGATCACGCACAACACGCGCGTGGCCTATCCCGTGGAGCACATTCCTAACGCGTGGACTAAGGGCATGGGCACCACTCCGAGTGTCGTGCTGTTCCTGACTTGCGACGCTTTTGGCGTGCTGCCACCCATCTCACGTCTGACGGCCGATGCCGCCATGTACCACTTTGTGACGGGCTTTACGGCTAAGATTCCCGGCACCGAGGTCGGCGTCACCGAGCCCACGCCCACGTTCTCCTCGCTGTTTGGCGAGCCGTTTATGCCGCTCGACCCCATGGTCTATGCCAAGATGCTCGGCGAGCGTATCGCCGACGGTCGTACGCGCGTGTACCTGGTCAACACCGGCTGGATTGGCGGCGGTTATGGTGTGGGCCATCGCATCGAGCTTGCCTACACGCGCGCCCTGGTGGCCCGCGCCCTCGACGGTACCATCGAGGACAGCGAGTTCTTGCACGACGACATCTTTAACGTCGACATTCCCACGACGTGCCACGGCGTGCCCGATGGCATCCTGGTGCCGCGCCAATACTGGCAGAGCACCGCGCGCTATGACGAGGCCGCGCACAACCTGGCGGTGATGTTCGAGGAGAACTTCGAGAAGAAGTACTCGCACCTGCCCGAGTCCGTCAAAGCCGCCGGCCCGCACGCCCAAGTACACGCCGACGCTCGTCATCGCGGCCGCGGGCTGCTGGGACTTCGCCACTAGCTTCGCCGTGAGTCCATATCCACCACAAAGGGGACAGGCGCCTTTATGGTGGTTTTGCTCGCGTGGATGACTCGGGTTACAATACGCTTGACATATCGTCCCCATTCTCCGGATGGGGACAGCGTAAGCGCTCTTGTGGCGGCACCGTAGGACTTTGAAGGTGGCCGCTGTGAGGGCGCTTTTTGTTTAGGCGCCCTCGCTCGGGCGTACGCTATGAAGGGAGAGCATATGAAGAGTTTCGTTGCCGAGGATTCGTTTTGGGAGCTGTTTCCGCAGGCGGCGGTCGGCGTCGTAGTCGTAAAGGGCATGAAGCCCGCGGCCCAGATTCCCCAGGAGGACGTGGATGCGATCGCCACGTTGCTCAATCGCGCCAATATCGATGCGGAGCGTCACCTGACAAGCGATACCATCAGCGAGAACGCGCCGGTTAAGGCATGGCGCGAGGCGTATCGCCTGTTCAAGACCAAGAAGGGCGCGCGTTGCTCAGTTGAGAACCTGCTCAAGCGCGTGCTCAAAGGCAAGC
>WGSR01000219.1 GCA_014871545.1 Collinsella sp.
GGCAGAGCGCTCCTGCACGAGTTTGACCAGCAGCTTGTAAATGCGACGGTCGTCGAGCTGCTCGAGCGAGGTGCCAAAAGACTGCTCGGCGAGTTCCGTGAGGTTAATTTGGGGCATGTTTTCTCCTGTGATGGGTTGTTTCATGTCTGCAATTCATAAGAAGCCCGCGCGAGGGGATTGGGGTGGCCTCGCGCGGGAAAAGCAAGCGCGTCCGCACGGTGGGGAGGGGTCGGGCGCGGTAGCTCCTATTGAGGAAGCTCGATTTCGGCTTCCGACGGGATGCGGAAGTAGGTCTCGGTCCAGTCGGTGAGTTTGTGCTCGAGCTCGCGGGTGATGGCGCCGTCGAGCATGCGCCAGGTCCAGTTGCCGCCCAGCGTGGCAGGGGTGTTGATGCGCGCCTCGTTGCCCAAGTTGAGCAGGTCCTGCATGGTGTAGATGCACGTGTCGCTCACGCTGGCGGCGATGGTGCGATTGAGTGCATCTGCCATGGGTTCGCCGGCCTGCTGATGGGTGTACAGGGCTGCCTGCTCGCGCTGACGCGGGGTGGCCGTTCCCTCAAACCAACCGCGCGCCGTCTCGTTATCGTGGGTGCCCACATAGGCGACGGTGTTGGCGATGTAGTTATGCGGCAGGTAGTACGAGTTGGTGCCCTCAAAGGCAAACTGCAGGATCTTCATGCCGGGGAAACCCGAGTTGTCGCGCATGTCGATGACGCCGGGGGTGAGGAAGCCCAGGTCCTCGGCGATGATGGGCAGCGTGCCGAGCTTTTCCTTGAGCGCCTTGAAGAACTTGAGGCCGGGACCCTGCGTCCACGAACCGTAGGACGAATCAGGCGAGGAGAACGGCACCTCCCAATAGGCCTCGAAGCCGCGGAAGTGATCCAGGCGGATGACGTCGTACATGTCGAGGGCGGCGCGAATGCGGCCCTCCCACCAGGAGAAGCCGTCGGCCTCCATGGCGTCCCAGTCGTAGATGGGGTTGCCCCAGTACTGGCCGGTGGCCGAGAACTGGTCGGGCGGCGTGCCGGCGACGCTCACGGGATTGCCGGCGGCGTCGATCTTAAAGAGCTCGGGTGTCGCCCACATCTCGACGGAGTCACGCGAGACATAGATGGGCAGGTCGCCGATGATGAGAATGTCGCGCTCGTTGGCATAGGCCTTGAGGCGGCTCCACTGGCGATCGAAGAAGTACTGCGTCATCTGGTGGTAGAGCATACGCGCCGGATGGTCGGCGCAGACCTTGGCGGAAGCCTCGCCGCGGGTGCGGAGCTCCGCGGGCCACTCCCAAAACGCCTTGAGACCGCACTCCTCTTTGACGGTCATGAACTCACAGTAGGGGATGAGCCAGTCCTCGTTGGCCTGGATAAAGTCATCGAAATCGGCCGGCTTGTCGGCAGCAAAGCGCTCGGCGGCGCGGTCGAGAATCTGACGGCGGCCGCCAAAGATAGCACCGTAGTCGACATTGCTGGGGTCGGATCCCAGATACACGCCATCGATATCGCGCTGCTCCAGATACCCTGCCTCGATAAGCTCGGCAAAGTCGATAAAGTTGGGGTTGCCTGCGCGGGCCGAGAACGACTGATAGGGCGAATCGCCATAGCTGGTCGTCGTAAGGGGCAGAATCTGCCAGTAATGTTGTTTGCACGAGGCGAGAAAATCGACGAAGTCGTAGGCATTCCAGCCAAAGCCGCCGATTCCGTATGGTCCGGGCAGAGATGAGACGGGCATGAGGACGCCGCTTGCACGCTCCATGAATGCGCTCACCAACCTTCTTGTTGTGGGGTCGGCCTGCCGATGGGTATGCAGTCCGCCTCCGATGTTCTGATTCGATACGCCTATTGTAAAACATGTTGTTTAAACATGTACAGGCAAGATAAAAAAGTTGGTCGATTTTCGGCGAATGGCTACATGCCATGAAAAAGCCCCGACCTCACAACGTGAGATCGGGGCAAGAACGGTATGTAGGTTTTTTCTACTCGGCGTCGGCGAAGCCGTTGGGGTTGTGGCTCTGCCAGTTCCAGCTATCGCGGCACATGTCCGCGATGTCGTACTGGGCCTTCCAGCCCATCATGCGCTCGGCCTTGGAGGCATCGCACCAGTTGGCGGCGATGTCGCCGGCGCGGCGCTCGCGAATCACGTAGGGCAGCTCCTTGCCGCAGGCCTTGGAGAAGGCGGCGACGACCTCGAGCACCGAGGTGCCGGTGCCGGTGCCCAGGTTGAAGATCTCGACGCCGGTCTTGCCGTTCATCCAGTTAAGCGCGGCAACGTGGCCCGATGCCAGGTCGCACACGTGGATGTAGTCGCGCACGCCGGTGCCGTCGGGGGTGGGGTAGTCGTTGCCAAAGACCTGAACGGCCTCGAGCTTACCGACGGCGACCTGGGCGACGTAGGGCACCAGGTTGTTGGGGATGCCGTTGGGGTCCTCGCCGATCAGGCCCGACGGGTGGGCGCCGATGGGGTTGAAGTAACGGAGCAGCACGACGTCCCACTCGGGGTCGGCGGTGTGAACGTCCATGAGGATCTGCTCGATCATCCACTTGGTCCAGCCATAGGGGTTGGTCGCGGGCTTCTTGGGGTCCTCCTCGGTGACGGGCGGGTTGTCCGGATCGCCGTAGACGGTCGAGGAGCTCGAGAAGATGATGGACTTGCAGCCGTGGTTGCGCATGACGTCGACGAGCACCAGGGTGTTCTCGATGTTGTTGTGATAGTACTCGACGGGCTTGCTCACCGACTCGCCGACGGCCTTAAAGCCGGCAAAGTGGATGACGCGGTCGATCTGATGGGTATCGAAGATCTTGTTCATGGCCTCGCGGTCGAGCACGTTGGCCTCGTAGAAGGTGAGGTTTTTGGCGGCCTCTTCGCCCACGATGGTCTTGACGCGGTCGACGGCGACAGCGCTGGAGTTGGAGAGGTCATCGACGATGACGACCTGGTAGCCGCCCTCGAGCAGCTGAACGACGGTGTGCGAGCCGATAAAGCCGGCGCCACCGGTAACGAGGACGCAGGTGTCTTTGGGGTCGAGTGCTTCGGACATGTAGTCTCCTATCGAATCAGGAACACTTCTTGAGGGGAGTATAGCGCAG
>WGSR01000022.1 GCA_014871545.1 Collinsella sp.
CCGACGAGGAGCTCGAGGCGGCCTTTGAGCCCAATACCAAGCTCGTCTTTGGCGAGACGATCGCCAACCCCGCCCTTGCCGTGCTCGATATTGAGCGCTTTGCCAAGGCCGCGCATGACCACGGCGTGCCGCTGATGGTCGATAACACCTTCCCGACGCCCGTGATGTGCCGTCCCTTTGAGTGGGGCGCCGACATCGTTACACACTCCACCACCAAGTACATGGATGGACATGCTGCCTACCTGGGCGGCGTGATCGTCGACCACGGCCAGTTTGACTGGATGGCCCATGCGGACAAGTTTCCGGGTCTCACCACGCCCGATGAGAGCTACCACGGCGTGACCTATGCCGAGAAGTTCGGTCGCGAGGGCGCCTTCATCACCAAGGCAACCGCTCAGCTCATGCGCGACCTCGGCCCCATGCAGAACCCGCAGGCGGCGTTTTTCTTGAACAGCTCGCTCGAGAGCCTGCATGTGCGCATGCCGCGTCATTGCGAGAACGGCCTGGCCGTTGCCAAGTTCCTGCAGAGCCATCCCAAGGTGCGTTTCGTGAGCTATCCGGGCCTGGAGGGCGATAAGTACTATGACATGGCTCAGAAGTACATGCCCAACGGTACGTGCGGCGTTGTGAGCTTTGGCTTTAACGGTGGTCGCGCAGCGGCCGAGACCTTTATGAAGAGCCTCAAGCTCGCCCAGATCGCCACGCACGTGGCCGACGCCCGCACTTGCTGCCTGCATCCTGCTAACGCCACGCATCGCCAGATGAACGATGAGGAGCTCATCGCCTGTGGTATCTCCGCCGACATGGTGCGCCTGTCGTGCGGCCTCGAGGACACGGCCGATCTGATTGCCGACCTTGAGCAGGCGCTCGAGCAGTGCTAGGCTAGCGTTCGCACAAGGCGCCGATGCTGGCGAAAGCTTCGGTGACCTTTCGTTCCGATTCCGTAGGCGGGGCCCCAATCGCGACTGTTTGCAGGCGATTGGGGTCCCGTTTTTGCGTTGCGCTACTCGAAAGGATGGATATGGAGAAAACCACAGAGCAGCTGCGCCGCGAGCACATTGCCCTTGAGGGCGACACCCATGGCAAGAACAAATGGGCTATTCTGTTTACCGTGCTCATCATGACGTTTATGTCGTGCCTGGATTCGACCGTCGTGACCGTGGCGCTGCCCGTGATGCAAAAGGAGCTGGGCGTGGGCCTCGATCGCATTCAGCTGGTAAGCTCGGTGTATCTGCTTGCGACGTGCGTGGCTATGTTGCCGTTTGGCCGTCTGGGCGACGTGCGCGGCAAGGTCGGCGTGTTCCAGCTGGGCGTCATCGTCTTTACGGTCGGTTCGCTGTTGTGCGGCCTTTCGGCCTCGCTCGAAGTTCTTATTCTGGCACGCATTGTGCAGGGTATTGGTTGCGCGGCGGCCATGGCCAACAACATGGGAATCATCACCGAGTCGTTTCCGGCGCGCGAGCGCGGTCGTGCCATGGGTATCCTCGCGACCTTCGTGGCCCTCGGCATGATGTGTGGCCCCGTGCTGGGCGGCATGCTGGTGGCAAGCTTTCCCTGGGAGAGCATCTTCCTCATCAACCTACCCATTGGCGTCATCTCGTTTATCGTGGGGCTCTACACGCTGCCGCATGTTAAGCCGGAGGCTGGCGAGCGCCCCATGTCCCTGATCGAGGCCGCTCGTCGCTGTTTTGCAAATTCGGCCTTCACCATCAACCTTGCCTGCATGCTCATTGTGTTTGTTGGCATCGGCGCATCCGAGTTTATTCTGCCGTTCTATTTTCAGGATGCGCATGGGTTTGGGTCTGGCATTTCGGGCCTGCTGTTTTTGGCGCTGCCAATGGTGAATGCCTTTATCGGCCCGCTTTCGGGTACGGTTTCGGACCGTGTCGGATGCGAGGGCCCCACGGCGGTCGGCCTGGGCGTGTACGTGTGCGGCCTCTTTGCGGTAAGCACGCTCGACGAGCACTCTTCTATCCCTGCGATCGTGTGCTGCGTCGCATTTATGTCGTGCGGCACGTCGATTTTCCAGAGCCCTAACAACTCCCTGTATATGGGCTCGGCTCCGCGCGAGGCGCTCGGTTTTGCGGGCAGCTTGGGAAGTTTGGCGCGCTATGCTGGCATGGCACTCGGCATTACGGTGGCGTCTAATATCCTGTATGGGCAGATGAGCGTGGCGATGGGCGAGGCTGTGACCAGTATTGTTGCAGGCCGTCCGGATGTGTTCCTGTTCGGATTTCGCTCGGTGTTCTACGTGCTCATGGCTGTGGCCGCTGTGGGCTTTGCGCTCGCCATAGTGCGTTTGGTGAGGATGCGCGCCCGCCATTAGCTTGTGGTGGCAGGCTTGCCAAGAATCGGGCTTATCTACTGGTCTTGCAGCTTTATGGTGCGATGCGGCTTGTGGGGCGGGCGGGGGTCGGTCCGTGGTAGACTATCGAACAACGTTTATTAATCGCGCGGTATCGTTGCCGCGAGAAGGGGTTGCGCCATGCAGGAGCTTGAGGATCGTATTCGCCATGACGGCATCGTAAAGGCCGGTAACGTCCTTAAGGTTGATGCCTTCCTCAACCACCAGTGCGACGTTGAGCTGTTCGACCACATGGGTGCCGAGTGGGCCCGTCTGTTCGAGGGTGTCGAGATCAACAAGATCCTGACGATCGAGGCTTCGGGCATTGGTATGGCCTGCATCGCAGCTCAGCATTTTGGCGGCGTGCCGGTGGTCTTTGCCAAGAAGGCCCAGTCCATCAACCTTGACGGCGAGCAGTATGCCACGACCATCTACTCCTTTACCAAGCAGAAGGAGTACCCGGTCATCGTTGGCAAGCGCTTCCTGTCCGAGGGCGATAAGGTCCTGATTATCGACGACTTTTTGGCCAATGGCTGCGCGCTCGAGGGTCTTATTAAGATCTGCGAGGCTGCGGGCGCCGAGGTTGCCGGCATTGGCATCGCCGTTGAGAAGGGCTTCCAGGGCGGCGGCGATAAGCTCCGTCAGCGCGGCTTCCGCGTTGAGAGCCTGGCCCGTATCGCCGATATGGACTGCGAGAACGGCGAGATCACCTTCGCCTAAGCGCGCAACACAAGCGATTGGTATGCGATGTGACAAAGGGACTGTCCCTTTGTCACATTTTTTGTATGAGGGGAGGTGCTGATATGGATGAGAACAAGATGGGATGGCGTGAGTATGCGCGCTATGCCGAGATGTCGGTCGAGGAGCTGGCGCACGATTGCGAGGTACAGGTGTTTCGCGCGACGGGTCCGGGCGGGCAGGGCGTGAACACGACGGACTCTGCGGTGCGCATGAAACATGGGCCCACGGGGATTGTCGTGACGGCGCGTGAGAGCCGCAGCCAGTTTCAGAATCGCGCGAGCTGCCTGCGTAAGCTGCGCGCTGAGCTTGAGCGTCGCGGGCGTCCACCGCGTCGCCGCGTAAAGACCAAGGTGCCTCAGCGATCGCGCCAGCGGAGGCTCAACGACAAGCACTTCAATGCGATTAAAAAGGCCAACCGTCGCAAGCCAGGCGGGGAGGAATGATCTTCTCAATAAGTTGCGGTGAAATAGGGACTGTTTTGCGGCTTTAGATGCATAAACAGTCCCCATTTCACCGCAACTTAGGTGGGGTTAGCGGGTGGGGCGCCAGACGTGGAGGGCTCCACCGAGGACGTCGACCTCGATGCGCGAGGCGACAACGGGCTCGCCGTCGGCTTGGATGGGGTAGTCGGGCTCCTCGAACGTGAGCTCGGCATGACGGCAACGACGCATGCGAACCGGCGGCAGCTTGGTATGGTGGCCGTCCTTGGCCGAAAGAAACATGGGCAGGGCAACCGCACGAGGGACGGGACCGCAGGCGTAGCAGACGTCGAGTATGCCGTCGCACGGGTCGGCGTCGGGGCAGATGCGATAGCCCGAGCCATACGTGGGGCCCAGCTGAATCGCCATGATGATCGCCCTTACGCGCTCGGCGGGCGCCCCGTCAAAGCTGACTGTCATGGGGTAGTTGCGGTAGCGCAGACCAAACTGCTCCAGACCCGAGAGGGTGTAGAGCGGAGCGCCAGCGAGGCCCGTCTTTTTGCGCAGCTCGGTGGTGCCCAGGCCGATGGCGGCATCAATACCGACGGAGAGCGTCTGGTCGTAATACTCGACGATCGCCTCGCCGCTGCCGCTTGTGGGGTTCCATGAGCGAATCCGCCCGATGTCCTGACGTTGCAGCTCACAGGTGAGCAGCGCGCCAAAATCCTTGCCGGAGAAATCTTCGATGCCGAGCGTCTGGGCAAAATCGTTGCCGGAGCCCACGGGCAGGACGGCAAGAGCGGGGCGGGCGTTCTCCTTTTGCGTCATAAGCCCGTTGACGACCTCGTGGATCACGCCGTCGCCGCCGAGTGCGATAACGGTACGATAGCCCTGAGCCTGTGCGGCAAGCTCCTTGGCATGTCCCATGCGCTCAGTCAGCACCAGGTCAAACTGGGATGAGCGCGCGGTCATGTCCAAAAAGCGCTGCAGGCGCTCAGCGACCTCGCGCGCCGCACCCGACTGGGCGGCGGGGTTGGCGATGATGAGCGTGCGACCAAAATTAGTTACGTGCATGGGGCGACTCCCGGCGTATGACGTGACGGTGCGGTCGCGCTCAGGTCGAATTGCCCCCGATTGTGGCTGCACGGCGAATACTTACGTCTACTCTATCAGGTCGTTGTGGCGCTCGATAGCATCCGCTACCGTACCGCCCTCATCCACAATAAGCGAACGGCGCTTGGGTGAGATGATACGCTGGGCGGGGTACACGCCGCGGTGTCCGCCGGTTAGGTAGCTGATAAAGGCTACGATGACAAAGAACCCGGCTGCCGTGCCGTGGAACAGGTCGATGGCCATCATACAGGTGGTGATGGGCACGTTAAGGCCGGCGCAGAAAACACCGAGCATGCCCAGCGCCGCCAGAAAGCTGGGGTCGATACCGACGAGGCAACCGATCCAGCCGCCGAGCGCCGCGCCGATGCCAAACAGGGGCGTGACCTCGCCGCCTTGGAAGCCCGCACCCAGGGTAAGCGCCGTCACCACGAGCTTGATGGCTGCGTCGGCAAGGGTCGTGTTACCGGCGAACCCGGCGCCCGAGAGCCAGGTGGCAAGGCCGGCATACTTCCAGGCGTCGAGCATCGCGTATGCCGCGAGCACCACGAGCGCGCCCACGAGTGCGCGAGCAAGGTAGTTGGTGATAAAGCGACCGTACAGGCTTTTGACGGTTCGAACCGACCAGGCAAAGAGGCGTGCCGTCAGACCGAAGATAATGGCGCTGATAACAACGATGGCAACCGTCCGTGGTGTCATGTTGGGAACGCTGGCGATAACATTCGCCTCGTACTCGGTTCCCAAGGCAAGCGACGTAAAGTAGCCGGTAAACGAGGCGACCAGACAGTAGATGCCCGCGGTGTAGTCGATCTTGCCGATAAAACACATCTCCATGCCAAAGAACGCGCCGGCAAGGGGCGAACCGAATACGGCGCCAAAGGCCGACGAGATGCCGGCGAGCATGAGGTCGTGGTGGTCATGCTTTTTGAGGTGGGCGAGGCTCGAGATGTTGCTGGCGATGGTGCCGCCAATCTGCACCGCGGCTCCCTCGCGACCGGCCGATCCGCCCGTTAGGTGCGTGAGCGTGGAGCAGACGAAGGTGAGGACGGCCATGCGCATATGGATGAGGCGTGTGCCCAGAGCGGAGTCAATGACCAGGTTGTTACCGCGTTTGGCGGCAAGACCGTGGTTTTTGTACACCCATGCGGTGGCAACGCCCACAACGGGAAGCAGTGCGTAAATCCACGCATGGTGCTCGCGATAGTCGGTGGCGATATTCAGCGAGGCCAAAAACGCCCAAGCGGCAACGCCCATGGCGAGCGAGACAATGACGACGAGCGCGAGCAACTTGGCGCTCGCGAGTAGGTTGCGGGCGTTGCGGCGCGTGTCGGCAGCCAAGAGATGCTCGGAGCGGGTAAGTTGATGCCTGCCTGCCGTGATGACGTCGTTCAGGGAGAAAAAGCCGCCATCGTCGAGCGGCTGGGAATGATCCTGCGTTTCGTTTGCGCTTTCGGTTTTGTCGTTATGAGCCATACGTTCCTCTTTTAGGTTGCAACGCAAGCATTATAAAACGCGGTAAACGCGACGAGCCGGTGGGTTGGTTTCCATTCTGTTTCGCGGCCTACAACCGACAGGTGTATTTGCGGGTACAGGCCGAGTCGCGGTCGTGCGTCGGGGGATTATACTGAGACAAGCATAAAGAATCGGCGCCCCTGTTGTGCGCCGTGACATTAAGAGGTGCATATGGCAGAGAAACTCATTCCGCTGGATGACGCACAGTCGATTGTCCTGTCGCACGTTGCTCCGACCGATCTCGTTGAGATTCCCGTGTGGCAGGCCGCCGGTCTTCCCTTGGCCGAGGACGCGGTGGCCGATATCGACATCTCGCCGTTTGCCAACAGCGCTATGGACGGATATGCCGTGCGCTCGGCGGACTTGGCGCAGGCATCTGGCGAGGCGCCGGTGACGCTCGACGTTATCGGACACGAGGCCGCGGGCCATGTGTTTGAGGGCGCTATCGGCGCGGGCGAGGCGGTCCGCATTATGACAGGCGCGCCGGTGCCCGAAGGTGCCGACGCCGTGGTGAAATACGAGATCGTCGATGTGCTCGACGGCGATGGCAACGAGGGCTCGCACGTTCGCTTCTCGGCGCCGGCCAAGGTAGGGGAGAACGTTCGCTCGGCTGCTGAGGAAGCCCATGCCGGCGACGTCGTGATGCGCGCTGGCGAGGTTGTGGCTCCGGCCGGCGCGGGTCTGCTGGCGAGCGCCGGATACGCGAGCGTGAAGATGCACGCTGCCCCGCGTGTGGGCATCATCTCGCTGGGCACGGAACTGGTCGCACCGAGTAAGGTGCCGGCGCGTGGTCAGATTCGCGATTCCAACTCCTCGGCGCTGATGGCCGAGGCACTCGATGCCGGCGCCGAGCCCGTGTTCTACGGCATCGCGCCCGATGATGAGCAGGCGATTGCCGAGCTGGTACATCGCGCCACGCGAGAGTGCGATTTTGTCATTACGAGCGGTGGCGCCTCGGCGGGCGATTACGATTTCGTGACGGCGCTCGTCCGGCGCGAGGGCGAGGTACTGTTTGACCGCATCTCGATGCGCCCCGGCAAGGCCATCACGTTTGGCTTGCTCGGGGGTAAGCCCTACCTGGGGCTTTCGGGCAACCCGGCCGCGGCGTATGTGGGCTTTGAGATGCTCGCCCGCCCGGCGATCCGCAAGATGCGCGGCTTTGCCGAGGGTGCGCGTCCCGTGCAACAGGCGACGCTCACACACGGCGTGAAAAAGCGACAGCATCGCCGCTTCTTCGATCGCGCCACGGTTTTGCGCGACCCCGAGACCAGTGAGCTGTTGGTGACCGAGGCCAAGACGCAGAATTCGGCGCTGCTCGGCACGATGCAGCGGTCCAACTGCCTGCTGCGTATTGACGAAGGACCGTGCGAGCTCAAGGCGGGCGACGTCGTGGATGTCGTGCGTGTCGACCTGCCCGAGGGCACGGTGTTGTAGGAGGAAGACTATGGAGTTGAAGATATCGATCGTGACGTGCTCGGACACGCGCGATCTTGCCCGGGACGAGGCTGGAGCCGCACTCAAGGAACTCATCGTGGCGCAAGGCTGGACGGTCGCCTCGCATGTGGTCGTGCGCGACGACGCCAGCGAGATCGGTGATGCCATTGTGGAAGCTGCCGATGAGTGCCACGCCAATGTCGTGCTCACCTGTGGCGGCACGGGACTTTCGATGCGCGACGTGACGCCCGAGGCGACGCGTGCCGTCTGCGACCGCGATGTGCCGGGTATTGCAGAGGCAATCCGTGCGTACTCCATGACCAAGACGCGCCGCGCCATGCTCTCGCGCGCTATTTGCATGCAACGAGGTCATACGCTTGTCGTAAACTTTCCCGGTTCTACGAAGGCCGCCCGCGAAAGCTGGGAGGCCATAGCAGACCAGCTGGAGCATGCGGCTCAGATGACAGCGGGCGGCGGACATACCAACTAAGCGGTTTACCTGCGGCGGGGCGACCTTATCGGTCGCTCCGCTTTTGTTTTCCGCCGAAGCGACACCGAGGTGCACGGTAACTTGAAACTATATCCTCTGGAGAGAATAATTTCTCATAATCATTATTCGCGCAGAAGTATAATCTGATTGCAGATTAAAGCCCGCGGTGGGGTACCCGGGCACAAGATCCGAAAGGGTTGAATATGTTCGATATGGTTTCACGCCGCGGTTTTGTCTCGCTTTCTGCTGCCGCCGGCCTTGGCCTTGCCGGCTGCTCGGGCAACAAGACGTCCGAGCCCGCTGGTTCCGATGCCGGCTCCGCCAAGTCTCCCTCTAAGAAGAAGGCTGTCGAGCTGCAGGTTTTCGCTGCTAACTCCCTCGAGAAGGCCCTTCCCGAGGTTCAAGAGCTCTACACCGACCAGACCGGCACCACCTTTGCCGACACGCAGTTTAAGGCGTCTGGCGACCTTGTCGAGCAGATGCGCGCCGGTGCCGCCGTCGACGTGCTCATCACGGCTTCCAAGGGCACCATGGACGACGCCGAGGCCGCCGGGCTCGTCGACGCCGACACCCGTGAGGATATGTTCGTCAACGACCTCGTGATCATTCGCGCCGAGGGCTCCGACACCAAGGTCGAGGCCATCGCCGACGTCGCGAATCTGGACGGCAAGATTGCCATCGGCGACGCCAAGACCGTTCCCGCCGGAAAGTACGCCAACCAGGCTCTGGCCTCTGTGGGTCTCTACACCGGCACCGAGGGCGACGACGGCGAGTATACTCCCGAGATCGCCGACAAGGTCGCGCTGGCCGATAAAGTGGGCACCGCAGCTGCCTATGTGTCCACAGGCGACTGCGTGGCCGGTTTTGTCTACAGCTCCGACATCTTCCGCTACGACGGCATTGAGGAGGCCTTTGTGTGCCCCGAGGATTCGCACAAGCCCATTGTGTATCCGGGCGCTGTCGCCGAGAGCTCCGAGCATGCCGACGAAGCCAAGGCGTTCATCGATTTCTGCCTGACCAACAAGAAGGCTCAGAAGATTTGGGCTAAGTACGGCTTTGAGCTTTCCGCGTAGTGCGGCTTGGCGCGATAATTCCATCGTTTTGTGTTTCACTCCGTCCTTGTATTCGCTTGGAGCTTTTCGTGCTTAATAGATTCCGCATGCTTGTCGCCTGTGCTTTGACCTTCGCGCTTTGCTGGGTGCCGGGATTTGCGTTTGCCGGGGACGCTGAGCACGGGGCCCAGGTTGCTGCGACCGCCCATGGGCTTTCCTATGGGATCGAAGGTTTTGAGCGGTTGGCCAAGGGGACCGCTCGTGCCATGGAGGGCCAGCCTGAGGGCTACCGGTTTCCCGTTGACGAGGACGTGGACCTTGTAGTGGCGCCTGCCGCCGATCGCGTTGTGGTGTGGATATCGCCCAAGGCGGTCGAGAAGTATGGATTGGATCTGCAGGACAACGAGTGCGTATCGGGTCTCAAGGCCCTCGTCTGTGAGCTCGACAGCGCAAACTGCATGGGAGGTGCGCAGCTGGGGGACGTGGATCTTCCTTGGTATGTCACGGCGGAAACAACGTTTGATGCCGGTGGGTATACCTATGGCTTTGACGAGCGCGGTGCGGATGGGGACCGCTATGTGGTGATTGCATCAGCCTCGGGTGATGCCAAGGGCGGCGCGCGTTGGCTTGATAGCGCTCAAATGGTAGAAGCATCGTCTGTCGTATTGCGGGATGAGCAGGGGCCCTGGACCTCTCTGACCTCCTTTTTGTGCGACATCGACTATCGCCCGTTTTGGGTGTCCATAAAAACGAGCGGCCTTGCCCTGCTGATCTCCTTTGCGCTGGGCCTGTTCGCCGCGTGGAAGACTATGGGTACCTCGAGCCGCATCAAGGGCCTGCTCGACTCGGTCTTTACCATCCCTATGGTGCTGCCGCCCACGGTCTGCGGCTTTTTGTTGCTTATGCTGTTTGGTCGCTCGACCAGTGTTGGACAGTGGCTTATCGCGCACGGCATCTCAATCGTCTTTACGTGGCCCGCGGCGGTGATATCTGCCGTGGTGGTGTCGTTCCCGCTCGTCTATCGTACGGCGCTCGGAGCCTTCGAGAGCCTCGACACACAGATGCTCGATGCGGCGCGCACGCTGGGATGGTCCGAGCGTCGCATCTTTACCAAGCTTATGATGCCGCTTGGCTGGCCTTCTATTGCCGCCGGCACGGTGCTCGCCTTTGCCCGCGCGATGGGCGAGTTTGGCTGCACGCTGTTCTTTGCGGGCAACTACGCCGGTATTACGCAGACCATTCCCATCGCCATCTACTTTGAGTGGATGGGCGGCAACACATCGGTAGCCCTCTTTTGGGTCGTGGTCGTAATTGCGTTCAGCTTCCTGGTCATCCTATTCATCAATATGTACACGGCGTATTCGCAAAAGTATCGCGAGCGCGGCCTGTCCCGCGCGGAGCGCAAGCAGGCCAAGCAGCTGGGCGGCCAGACCGATTCGCTCGACCCAGTCGGCGGCGATGCCTTGCGTATCGATCGCGAGGCGCTGGCCGAGCTTATGCGCGATGACACGGCCGCAAAGGGAGGTCGATAAGCCATGTCGCTCGTTCTGGATATCAAAAAGCACTACCCCGGGTTTATGCTCGACTTGCAGCTTGAGGCTGGCGAGGAGCGCGTGGCGCTGCTCGGTGCCTCCGGATGTGGCAAGAGCTGCACACTGCGTTGCATTGCCGGTGTGGAGACGCCCGACGAGGGCAAGATCGTCGTCAACGGCGCGACCTTTTTTGATTCGGCCGCGGGCATCAACCTGTCGCCCCAGGAGCGAAAATGCGCCCTGCTGTTCCAAAACTATCAGCTGTTTCCCAACATGACGGTGGCCGATAACGTATGTGCCGGCGTAAAGGACGCGGGCGACGCCGCGGCGCGCAAAAAGCTTGCCGAGTGCTATTTGGGCATTTTCGGCCTGGCCGACTTTGCCGACCGCTATCCCGCGCGACTCTCGGGCGGTCAGCAGCAACGTGTGGCGCTTGCGCGCATGGTGGCGGCGCATCCGGGCATTTTTATGTTCGACGAGCCCATGAGCGCGCTCGATTCCTATCTTAAGAGCGCACTCGAGCAGAACATGCTCGACCTGTTCGATGTGTGCAACCGCACCGTGCTCTACGTGAGCCACGACATCGATGAAGCGTGCCGCCTGTGCCAGCGCATCTGCGTGATGCGCGACGGGCATGTTGAGGAGACCGGCTCCGTCGAGGACGTGGTCCGCCGTCCGCAGACGCTGGCGGCACTGCGCCTGACGGGCTGCAAGAACACAAGCCGGGCGCGCAAGATCGGCGACGAAGAAGTTGAGGCCCTCGACTGGGGCATGAGCTTTAACGTGGGTCGCGAGGTTCCCGATACTGTGGCGTACCTGGGCATTCGCGCAAGCTACTTCCATGTTGACAACCGTGCCGAGCGGGGCCGCAACAGCTATGATTTGCACGTGGCCCGAGTGAGCGATTCACGTTTTGAGCGCCTGGTGCTGTTGGATGCGCCGCGTACTGATGCGCCCACGCGTCTGCAGTGGAAGGTCAACAAGGTGAGTGTACCCGTGGAAGAGCTGCCGCAGGCGGGTGAGACTCTGCGCATGCATTTTGATGCAAGCAGGATTCATCTCGTTTGCCGATAATGCGGGGGCGATGCGGTCGAGGAGGTAGTCCTCGACCGCTTTGTTTTCACTTCGCCGTTCGCCGATTTCTACATGACTAAACCTTATCAGTCTGATAATTAATTATCAGACAGTGAGATGCTCACATCCCGACGCTGTCGTACGCATGTCGGCGGTGTTCGTCTGGACGACAACCGTTGATATAGTTACCTTCGACGAGAAAAGGAGGGCGCGCCGATGCCGCAGAAGACATATTCGCGTCGCGTTGCCGCGCGCGCCCTCTATATGGCTCGGAGTCGCATATGAGCAGGTATGTTCACGGCTCCGGGAGAGACGACGCACAACTAAATAACCGATCGCAAGGCAGGTTCCCCAAAATTCCGGGTTTACGCGCGGCTGGGTTTTCGCCCCCCACCGTGCGGCAATACCGTAGCTATTCATTTTTGGTTCGAGAGGGGAGCCGTTATGGTTGAAGCATTCGAAGAGGTTAAGCTGCCCAGCACGTTTGAGGAGTTCAACGAGCAGCGTAAGGCGGCGTTTATTCGCGTTAAGGATTACAAGCAGGCCGGCAACCGTCTGATCGGTTTCTTGTGCAGCTACACACCGCTCGAGATCACCGATGCCGCGGGCGCCGCGACGGTGGCGCTGTGCGGTACGTCCGACGAGGTGATCCCCGATGCCGAGAAGGTGCTGCCGGCAAACCTGTGCCCGCTCATCAAGTCGACCTACGGAT
>WGSR01000220.1 GCA_014871545.1 Collinsella sp.
CAAGGAGGACCCTATGCTGATGCTCAAAACCGCCACGGTACTCGAAGCTATCTCCAAGCGCCGCCGCACGGCGCGCCCTGCCGCTCATACCGGCCTGTCCAAGAACACCATATTCGCCGCCACCCATAGCGCCGAGAACGCCCTCGTACTGCTCGACGCCACGGCAAACGGCCTCACCGCCGAGCAGGCAACCGAGCGCCTGGACGCTTCCGGCCCCAACACCATCGAAGCACCGACCAAGACGCTCGCCCGCCGCATCGCCGACGCCTTCATCGATCCCTTCGCCGGCATCCTCGCCGCGCTCGCGCTGGTCTCGCTCTACATCGACGTGCTCGCCGTGCCCGAGCCGCAGCGCGACCCCTCCACGGCCATCGTCATCGGCATCATGCTGCTGGTATCGGGCGGTATGAAGTTTATCCAGGAAGCCCGCAGCGGCAATGCGGCAGAGGCCCTCAAGGACCTGGTCTCCAACACTTGCACCGTCCTGCGCGACGGCGAGCGCGTCGAGATCCTCTTCGACGAGCTCGTCCCCGGCGATGTGATCCGCCTCTCTGCCGGCGATATGGTGCCGGCCGATGCCCGCGTCATCACCGCGCGCGACCTGTTTGTGATCGAGTCCGCACTCACCGGCGAGAGCGAGGCCGTCGAGAAGACCGCTGCCATCACCGTCGTCGATGGTGCCGACGGCTCCGCGCTGCCGCTCTCTGCCTGCAAGAGCATCGTCTTTACCGGCACCTCCGTGCAAAACGGCACCACCATGGCGCTTGTCGTTGCCACCGGCTCGGACACCTACCTGGGCGGCATCGCCAAGATGATCAACGGGCGCGGCGAGAAGAGCGCGTTTGACCGCGGTGTCTCGAGCGTCTCCATGCTGCTCGTACGCCTCATGCTCGTTATGGCGCCGGCCGTCTTTGCCATCAACGCCGCCACCAAGGGCAACGTCATCGGCGCGCTGCTGTTCGCCACGAGCGTGGCCGTGGGCATCACGCCGCAGATGCTTCCCGTCATCGTGACCACGAGCCTATCGCAGGGCGCCAAGGACCTCGCCCGTCGCCAGGTTATCGTCAAGGAGCTGCCGGCGATTCAAAACCTCGGCGCGATGGACGTCCTGTGCTGCGACAAGACCGGCACCCTCACCGAAGACCGCATCGTGCTCGAGCGCTACCTCAACACCGATGGCAACGAGGACGCGCGCGTGCTGCGCCATGCGTTTTTGAACAGCTTCTTCCAGACCGGCCTCAAAAACCTTATCGACCTGGCCGTAATCGACCGTGCCGATGTGACGTCCTCGACCGTCGTGCCCGATTCCATGCTGGGCCAGAGCCTGCGCGACCGCTATACCAAGGTCGACGAGGTGCCCTTCGATTTCTCGCGCCGTCGCCTGAGCGTAGTTGTCGCCGACTCCCAAGGCAAAACCCAGATGGTTACCAAGGGAGCTGCCGAGGAAATGCTCGAGATCTGCTCCTTTGTCGAGGTCGATGGCATCGCTCAGCCGCTCACCGACGAGAAGCTCGCCCAGATTCGCAAGCAGGTCGACGGACTTAACGCCGAGGGCCTGCGCGTGATTGCCGTGGCGCAGAAGACCGATCCGCGCTGCGTGGGCGAGTTTGGCATCGCCGACGAGTGCGACATGGTGCTGATGGGCTTTTTGGCCTTCCTCGATCCGCCCAAAGCAAGTGCCGCAGGCGCCGTCGCCACCCTCGAGGCCAAGGGCGTAGCGGTCAAGGTCCTGACCGGCGATAACGACCGCGTCGCCGCCACCGTCTGCGAGCAGATTGGTATCGACGCGAGCAACGTTTTGCTCGGCTCCGAGATCGATACGCTCGACGACGCAGAGCTTGCCGAGCGTGCCGAGAAAACCCATCTCTTCGCCAAGCTCTCGCCGCTGCAGAAGGCGCGCCTGGTGCGCGTCATGCGCGAGCTGCTCGGCCACACCGTGGGCTTTATGGGCGACGGCATCAACGACGCCGCTGCCATGCGTGCGAGCGATTGCGGCATCTCAGTCGATTCGGCCGTCGACATCGCCAAGGAATCCGCCGATATCATCTTGCTTCAGAAGGACCTGGGCGTGCTCGAGCGTGGCATCATCGAAGGCCGCCGCACCTACGGCAACCTGCTCAAGTACCTCAAGACCACGGTGAGCTCCAACTTTGGCAACGTGCTGTCCGTGACCGTCGCGAGCTTGTTCTTGCCGTTTTTGCCTATGAGCGCTCTGCAGCTGGTGCTGCTATCGCTCGTCTACGAGATCGTGTGCATCGCGCTGCCGTGGGACACCGTCGATGACGCCTGGACTGCCCGTCCGCGTGCCTGGGATGCCGCGTCCATCAAGGGCTTTATGCTCGAGCTGGGCCCCGTGAGTTCGCTGTTTGACATCGTGACCTTCGCCGCGCTCTTCTTTGTGGTGTGCCCTGCCACCGTAGGCGCAAGCTGGTCCGAGCTCGCCGGGACGGGCAACGTCGCGGGTATAGCGACCTTTGCTGCGCTCTTCCAAAGCGGCTGGTTTGTCGAGTCCATGTGGTCGCAGACACTCGTGGTCCACATGCTGCGCTCCCCGCGCCTGCCGAGCCCGCGCGACCACGCCGCGCCCGCGCTGTGCGCGCTCACCGTGCTAGGCCTGGCGCTCGTCACCTGGCTGCCGGCAAGCCCCATCGCCGATGCGCTCGGCCTCATGGCACTGCCCGCGAGCTTTTTCGCGCTGCTCATCGGCATCGTCACCGCCTACATCGCGCTCACTCAGCTGGCAAAGCGCCGCTACATTGCCCGCCATGGCGAGCTGCTGTAGCAAGCAAGCGGAAAACACCCTGCCAGCTGCCATTACCGCTACCACAGCTGCCGACGCCGCTGCCGTCGCCTCTGCCGCCGCCGCAGTCTATCCCCTCAGCAGTTGCGGTGAAATAGTTCCTGTTTAAGGTCCCGTGACTTTAATTTAGGGACTATTCCACCGCAACTTATTGGAGGATTAGCTAGTCCTTGGGTGTCCAGGACCAGAAGAAGTTGATAAGGGCCACACGTGAGGTGGTGCCGGTCTTTTTGTTGATCGAGGAAATGTG
>WGSR01000221.1 GCA_014871545.1 Collinsella sp.
GAGCTTGATTTAGCAGGAGAAGTCGACGCTGTCGATGATGTCCTTGAGGGCCTTGGCGGAGGCGGTGAGCTCATGCTGCTCGTCATCGTCCAGCGGCACGGGGACGCGGCAGACGACGCCGTCGCGGCCAACGACGGTCGGCATGGAGATGGCAAGATCGGACAGGCCATACTCGCCCACCATGAGCGAGGAGACGGGCAGAACGGTCTGCTCATCGCGCATGACGGCGGTGCAGATGCGCTTGACGGCCATGGCGACGCCGTAGTAGGTGGCGTGCTTCTTCTCGATGATGGTGTAGGCGGAGTTCTTGACGTCCTCGGCGATGCGCTTCTCGGCAGCCTCATGCTCCAGGTGGCCGTGAAGCTCACAGAAGGTGTTCAGCGGCACGCCGGCAACCTGGGCACTGGACCAAGCGACGAACTCGGAGTCGCCGTGCTCACCCATGACATAGGCCTGGACATCGCGCGGGTCAACCTCGACGTGGGCGCCAAGCATCTGCTGCAGACGGCCGGTGTCGAGCACGGTGCCGGAGCCGATGACATGGCCCTCGGGCAGGCCGGACATCTTGATGGCGGCATAGGTCAGAACATCGACCGGGTTGGAGACGATGAGCAGAATGCCATCGAAGCCGGACTTCTTAATCTCGGGGATAATGGACTTAAAGATGCTGACGTTCTTGTTGACCAGGTCCAGGCGGGTCTCACCGGGCTTCTGGGCAGCGCCAGCGGTGACGACGATCATGGCGGCGTCGGCGACATCGGAATAATCGCCGGCGTAGATCTTCATCGGCTCGGCAAACGTCATGCCGTGCGCGATATCCAGAGCCTCACCCTCGGCGCGGTTCTTGTCCACGTCGATGAGGACCATCTCGGAGAACAGACCGCTCTGCATCAGAGCGAACGCCGAAGACGAACCGACGAAGCCGCAGCCGACAATAGCGACCTTCTTCTCGTTAACCATTAGAAACTCCCATCTCTCTCCACAAACAAGCCGCCCGGGAACGACCCGAGCGGCTTGCCGTAATCCCAATACATCCAATCGGGACTTTGATTATGCTCCTATTCGCAGCCAAAAATCGACCGTTTACCGAAATTGTTTGCAGAATTCGTAAAATAACTGCACGAAATCGGTTTCGAGCTATTGACGAGTCGAAATAGGTTTCTAATACAGGCCCGCCTCGCGAATGGCCTTGACAGCCAAAGCGATCTGATCGGGCGGCAGGACCAGCGCCATGCGCACGTGCCCCTCGCCCGAAGGGCCAAAGCTCGCGCCCGGCGTCACCACAACGCCGGCCTTCTCCATGAGCTCCTCGCAAAACGCCATGGAATCGGTGCGACCACCGGGAAGCTTGGCCCACACAAACATAGAGCCATGCGCGTTGGGACGCTCCCAGCCCAGGCCCTCAAGACCGTCGCACAGGGCATCGCGGCGTTCCTGGTACTTCAGACGCTGCGCCTCGACCTCATCGCGCGGACCGTTCAGGCACGCGATGGCGGCCTTCTGAATCGGGAAGAACATACCAAAGTCGATCTGGCCGCGCAGCTTGGCAAAGGCCGAGACCACATCCTCGCGACCGACCAAAAAGCCGATGCGGGCACCGGTGACGTTAAACGACTTGGAGAGCGAGAAGAACTCAACGCCCACCTCGAGCGCGCCGGGATACTGCAAGAAGCTGCCGCCGGGCTCGCCGTCGAACACGATGTCGGAGTACGCGTTATCATGGACGATGAGCAGGTCGTGCTCGCGGGCAAAGGCGATAATCTCCTCGTAGACCTCGGGCGTGCCCACCGAGCCGACCGGGTTGGCGGGCAGCGACACGATCATGTACTTGGCACGATCGGCAACCTCGGGATCGATACCCGCCACATAGGGCAGGTAATTGTGCTCGGCAACCAGCGGATAGTATTCGAGCTTGGCATCGGCGATCTTGGCACCCGCCTCAAAGACCGGGTAGCACGGATCGGGAACCAAAATGGTGTCACCCGGATCGAGCAGGGCAAGGCCCAAATGGCCCACCCCCTCCTGCGTGCCGTTGCACGACTGCACCATAGACGGCGTAATGCCCGAAACGCCAAAGCGACGCTCATAGTAATCGCACACGGCCTGCTTGAGTTCGGGCAGGTCGCGCAGGGCATACTTCCACATCTCGGGATCTTGGGCTGCCTGCGTGAGCGCCTCGACCACATGGTCGTACGGCTTAAAGTCGGGCGTGCCCACGCTCATGTTGTAAATGGTCTTGCCCTGAGCCTTCAGCGCGAGCAGTTTGTTGTTGAGCGAGGCGAAGACCTCCGCGCCAAAGCGGTCGAGACGCTGCGATGCCTGCATGGTGCCACCTTTCGATATGAAAAACGCGGCGCTCCGACAAGAGCGCCGCGCGATACGGGCCATCAGATTGCAAAAGTGTAACGCTTGCAACCCCCGTATTGGTTCAATTTAGCCAACCTTAGTCAACTGGATTGAGCGCGTCGATCTGCGCAAGCCACAGACGCGAGCTAGCGTCACTCGGCATACGCCAATCGCCGCGCGGGCTGAGCGTCACCGAACCCACCTTGGGACCATCGGGCAGGCAGCTGCGCTTAAACTGCTGGGCAAAGAAGCGACGGTAGGACGTACGTAGCCACGTGTGGACGGTCTTGGCGTCGTAGACGCCCTCGAAGCTCTTGAGCGCCATGCGGTAGATCTTGCCCGGCTCAAAGCCAAAACGCAGCAGGTAGTAGAGGAAGTAGTCGTGCAGCTCATACGGGCCCACCAAATCCTCGGTCTTCTGCGCAATCTCGCCGTCGCCCGTGGGCGGCAGAAGCTCGGGAGATACCGGCGTATCGAGGATGTCGAGCAAGACCTCGGCAATACTCCCGCCAAAGACATCGGCGGCATAGCGCACCAGATGGCGCACAAGCGTCTTGGGCACGCTCGCGTTGACGGCGTACATGCTCATGTGGTCGCCGTTATAGGTAGCCCAGCCGAGCGCCAGCTCCGACAGGTCGCCCGTGCCGATGACAAAACCGCCAGCCTGGTTGGCCAGATCCATCAGAATCTGCGTACGCTCGCG
>WGSR01000222.1 GCA_014871545.1 Collinsella sp.
CAGTTTATCGGCGGGCGCATCGTCAAGGAAATCCTGGAGCGCTTGCGTTTTCTGGTCGATGTTGGACTCGACTATCTGACGCTCGATCGTGCCTCGGCGACGCTTTCCGGTGGCGAGGCGCAGCGTATTCGCCTGGCAACGCAGATCGGCGCGGGTCTCATGGGCGTGCTCTATATTCTGGACGAGCCCTCGATCGGTCTTCATCAGCGTGACAACGAGCGCTTGATTAAGACGCTCGAGCGCCTGCGCGATATCGGCAATACCGTTATCGTCGTCGAACACGACGAGGATACAATCCGTGCCGCCGATTACGTGATCGACATGGGGCCCGGCGCCGGCGTCAACGGCGGACACGTAGTCGCGGCGGGAACGCCTGCCGATATCATGGCGTGTCCTGAGTCGATGACGGGCGCTTATCTGACCGGCAAACGAATGATCCGGGTGCCTGATGAACGGCGCAAGCCCGGTCGCGGCTGCCTTAAAATTACGGGCGCTCGAGCCAACAACCTCAAAAACGTTACTGCCAAGATCGAGTTTGGTACGCTTACGGTTGTTACCGGCGTGTCGGGATCGGGCAAGAGCTCCCTGGTTACCGATACCATTGCGCCTGCCCTTACGAATGCCATTCACCGTTCGACGCGCCCTGTGGGTCCATATAAGAAAATCGAGGGCATCGAGTGTATCGATAAGGTTATCGATATTGACCAGTCGCCGATTGGCCGCACGCCGCGTTCCAACCCTGCTACCTATATCGGCCTGTGGGATGATCTTCGCGCGCTGTTTGCGAGTACGCCGGAGTCGAAGGCGCGCGGCTACTCGCCGGGTCGTTTCTCCTTTAATGTGAGTGGCGGGCGCTGTGAAGCGTGCAAGGGCGACGGACAGATCAAGATCGAGATGCACTTCCTTCCCGATATCTACGTTCCCTGCGAAGTTTGCGGCGGTAAACGCTACAACCGCGAGACACTCGAGGTCACCTACCGTGGCAAGACCATCTCGGACGTACTTGACATGAGCGTGGCCGAGGCACTGGCTTTCTTTGGGAATATCCCGCAGATTAAGCGCAAGCTTCAGACGCTGTACGATGTAGGCTTGGGCTACGTGAGCCTGGGCCAGCCCGCCACGACGCTTTCGGGTGGCGAGGCGCAGCGTGTGAAACTCGCCAAGGAGCTTCATCGACGCCAGACGGGCAAGACGTTCTATATTTTGGACGAGCCGACGACCGGCCTTCATTTTGAGGACGTCCGCCAGCTGCTCGATGTGCTGCAGCGCTTGGTCGATGCGGGCAACACGGTGCTGGTGATTGAACACAACCTTGATGTCATCAAGGTTGCCGATCGTCTGATCGATATGGGTCCCGAGGGCGGTAACGGCGGCGGAACCGTTGTGGTTTCGGGCACACCGGAGCAGGTTGCGGACTGTCCGCAGAGTTATACGGGCAAGTTTTTGGCGCCGTTGCTCAGGCGTGACCGGGAGCGTCAGGCTCAACTTGATGCTCAATAAATAGGCGATTCAGTTTATGGGCGCCATCGACTCCTTGTGATTCGATGGCGCTTGCTGTGTCGAAGTGACGTATGCAGCCGAATTGGACATATACTTAATCTTTACGTCCGAATGCGAGGGAAAGGATATGTCATGGCAAAGGCTGTAAAGACGCCAAAAACCAATGCGATGCGCGAGCTGGAAAGCGCCGGCATTTCCTATGTTCTACATACGTACGAAGACGATGGTGATGAGTCGGTGGGCCTGGGGGTCGCGATTTCGGAGCAGCTTGGCGAGGAGCCCGGTCAAGGATTTAAGACTTTGGTCTGCGTGACACCGTCCAACGACTATGTCGTGTGCTGCATCCCTGTTGCCGACGAGCTCGATCTAAAGTCCGCCGCGCGTGCCGCGGGGGAGAAGTCCTTGGCCATGATGCATGTGAAGGATTTGCTTGCGGCGACTGGCTACGTTCGCGGCGGCTGCAGCCCGGTCGGTATGAAAAAACGCTACCGGACGCTCATTGATGAGACATGCGTCATTTGGGATACCATTTTTATTTCGGGAGGCAAGCGTGGTTATCAGCTCGAGCTTGCACCCGATGATTTAATTGCATTTTGCGGGGCGACGGTTGCCGCGATTACGAGAGAGGACTGAGCGATGCCGCAGGAAGAATTGAAGCGCGGAGCTCATTTTGCAAAAGAATCTGCGCCTCAGACACCCTCATCCGAAGCTTCTTCGTCGCGAGATGACACTGACGACATGGGCTCGTCGGACTACTCCACGGTTGGTCGTTCTGCCGGGCTTATGACCATCCTGACTATCGTGTCTCGCGTCACCGGTTTTATCCGCACGTGGGCAATGGCGGCCGCTATCGGCATGTCGCTGCTCTCGTCCTCCTATCAGGTCGCCAACAACCTGCCCAATATGCTCTACGAACTCGTGATGGGCGGCATGCTCGTGACGGCGTTTTTGCCCGTGTACATGGGCGTGAGGCGTGAGCAGGGTCGCGAGGCCTCGAACGAGTACGTGGGCAACCTGCTCGGCATTCTGCTTTTAGTGCTGGGTGGCATTTCGTTGCTGGGGACCGTGTTCGCCCCGGGCTTTATCTGGACGCAATCGTTCCTTTCGGGTGACGGTGGCAGCATGGATACCGCTGCGTTCATGTTCCGTTTCTTTGCCATCCAGATTCTGTTTTATGGTTTGGGCTCGGTGTTCTCGGGCGTTCTCAACGCACACCGCGACTACTTCTGGTCGACGTTTGCCCCGGTCCTCAACAATGTGATCGTCATTGCGAGCTTTATGGGTTTTGCGCCCGTGTCCGCACAGTTTGGCGAACGTGCCGGCATCATCTTGATTGCGGCCGGTACGACCCTCGGTGTCTTTGTTCAGATGGCATGTCAGATTCCCGCGCTTGGCAAGCACGGCGTGCATCCCCATATCCATATCGACTTTAAGGACCCCGCGCTGCGCCAGACGATTGCGCTCGGTATCCCGACGCTGCTCGCCACGGTGTGCATGTTTGTCTCGACTTC
>WGSR01000223.1 GCA_014871545.1 Collinsella sp.
GTGGCGTTCCGGGCATCCAGATGCTCGGCATTCCGAGTATGGAGGTGATGGAGTCACGCGGTCGTATTCGCTGCGCGATGCGCTCCGCCGGGTTCGAGATCCCGCGCTCGGGCATTACCGTTAACCTGGCACCCGGCGATATCCGCAAGACCGGTAGCGGCTTTGACCTGCCCATCGCCATCGCGGTTCTAGCGGCCGATGAGCAGATTCCCCGTGACAACCTCGATCGCTGCCTTATCGCAGGTGAGCTTGGTCTGGACGGTACGGTGCTTCCCGTCAAGGGCGAGGTGGCGTTTCAGCTATTGGCTCGCGACATGGGGCTGTCTTTTATCGCCGGCAGGTCCGACCAGCATGTGCCACTCGCGGGCGTAGATTGCGGCTTTATCGACCATCTGTCTCAGCTTGCTCATGGCATGGGCGATGCCGCACGGCACTACTTGGATTCCGAGGGTGTCGAGGCGACCTTTGAGCCCGAGCTCGACTATGCAGACGTGCTGGGGCAGGAAGTCGCTAAACGCGGCATGGCGCTTGCGGCGGCAGGAGAACTCGGCTTGCTCATGATCGGGTCTCCGGGATCGGGCAAGACGATGCTCGCACGCCGTATGACCGGCATCCTGCCCGAGCTTTCCGTTGAGGATCAGCAGGAGGCACTGTGCATCCATTCGGTTTTGGGTGAGAACATTGATGGCTTGTTGGCGGGGCACCGCCCCTTCCGCAGCCCCCACCACAGTATTTCGACCGCAGGCCTTATCGGCGGCGGGCGCCCGGTGCACCCGGGTGAGATCAGCCTTGCTCATGGCGGCGTGCTCTTTTTGGACGAGCTTGCCGAGTTTCCCACTGGCGTGCTGCAGACGCTGCGTCAGCCCATCGAGCGCGGCCACGTGAGGATCGTACGCGTCGACGGGGCTTTTACCTTCCCGTCGCGCTTTCAGCTGCTGGCTGCGAGCAATCCCTGCCCCTGCGGCTTTTTGGGCGATCGCGAGGTGCCGTGTCGCTGCTCGGCGGCGATGGTCGAGCGCTATCGGTCTAAACTGCGCGGTCCTTTGGCCGACCGTATCGACATGATGATCGATGTGACCCGTCCCGACCCTCAAGTGATTATCGAGGGTGCGGAGGGCATGTCGTCGGCCGAGTTACGTGACTACGTTGTGCGCGGTCGCGCCTTTCGCGCTTGGCGCGAATCCCGCATGGACGATGCGGATGCCGAGGCCGAGGATGACGAGACTCGGTCCATTGACGGCGTCGTTTCGACCTTTGAGCTCGATGATGCGGCGGAGAAGTGTGTGCTCGGCCTGTCGAAGCGCACGCATCTCACAGGGCGTGGCATCGTGCGCCTTGTTCGCATTGCGCGCACGATCGCAGATGTCGCCGAGAGCGAGCAGGTGACGCAGGACCACGTGCTCGAGGCGGCGATGTACCAGGGAAGGAGGGACCAATGATGGCTGAGGGGACCTTCGAGCTGCATCCAGGTGACGCGTTGTATCCCGAGACCGTTTTGGAGCTTTCTGATGTACCTCAGACGCTCTATGTGCGCGGCAACCCCGAGGCGCTTTCGACGCCCGCGCTCTCCATCATCGGTGCGCGAAAGGCCTCGCCGTATGGTCTTGCCGTGGCAGAGCTTGCGGCGAAGGTGGCGGTTGAGGCGGGAGTGACGGTAGTTTCGGGCGGTGCAGTCGGTTGTGACCAGGCCTCGGGTTGGGCTGCGGTCAACGCCGGCGGCAAACACGTCGTGGTGCTGGGGACGGGCGCCGACGTGGTCTACCCGCGTTCGAGCGCGGGGCTTATTACGCGCACGCTCGATACGGGCGGCGCGGTCGTGTCGATCTCTCCGTGGGGCATGGGTCCGCGCAAGTTTGCCTTTCCGCGTCGCAATCGCGTGATCGCGGCCCTGTCGCAAGCCCTCTTTGTATCCGAGGCGGGTATGCCTTCCGGGACGTTTTCTACAGCCGAGGCTGCTATGGATTTGGGGCGCGAACTTCTTGCCGTGCCGGGGTCGATCCTATCGCCCGAGTCGCGTGGCACGAATTACCTCATTGCGAACGGTGCCTGCTGCATTGTCGACGAGGAGTCCATCGAGATGGCTATCTCTCGCATATACGGCACCCTGCGCTACTCGCGCCCCGATGCTCCCGGCATTGCCGACCTGAATCCAACACAGCAGACCGTGATGCATGCGCTCATCGCCTCTCCGCTCAAGGTCGACGACATCGCGGCGCTCGTCTCGCTCGATGCTGTCGGCGTACTCAAACTCTTGGGTTCGCTTGAACTCGAGGGCCTTATCGAGCGCATGATGGATGGAAGGTATGCGCCCTCCAAGTTTGCCCTTCACGCCCAGACGCCCTTCGGTCACAATGGAAAACGTGTCAATTAGAAAGGTGTTTGCAGATGCAGTTCGATCAGGTGACGGTTATCGGTGGCGGTCTGGCGGGTTCGGAATGCGCGATCCAGCTGGCAGACCGCGGGTTTGCCGTAAAGCTGTGCGAGATGCGCCCCCAGGTGAGCTCCCCGGCTCACCATACCGATCACCTGGCAGAGCTCGTCTGCTCCAATTCGTTTAAGTCGACCCGTCCGGATTCCGCGGCTGGTTTGCTGAAGGCCGAGCTTGAGCGCATGGGTTCAGTCCTGCTCGACTGCGCCCATCGCGCTGCTGTTCCCGCTGGTGGCGCCCTGGCGGTCGACCGTGTTACATTCTCCGAGCTCGTCGAGGCTGAGGTTGCCGCCCGCCCCAATATCGAGGTCGTTCACGGCGAGGTCACCCAGATCCCCGAGGGCCACGTGGTCATTGCCGCGGGCCCGCTGTGTTCACCGGCGCTGAGCGAAGAGGTCATGAAGCTCGTCGGTGGCGACGCCCTTGCGTTCTTCGATGCCGCGGCGCCGATCGTCGATGCCTCCACGCTCGATATGGACGTGCTGTTTTCGCAGTCGCGCTACGAGGAGCAGGGGAGCGGCGACTATCTCAACGCTCCGCTCAACAAGGAGGAGTACGAGGCCTTTATCGAGGC
>WGSR01000224.1 GCA_014871545.1 Collinsella sp.
CTGTTTGAGCGCCAGGAAGGCCGCGGCAGCGTGGTCATCTGCAACCACACCTCGATGGCCGAGCTCTTGGCCGTGGAGACGGCGCTGTTCTTTGGGGGGCGCCGCATTCGTCCCATCTTTAAGTCAGAGTTCGCTAAGAGCAAGATCGTGCGCTGGGCCTTTAGCCGCGTTGGCGGCATCCCCGTGGAGCGTGGTACTGCCGATATGAAGTGCCTGCGCGCCGCTCAGCATGCGCTGCAGCGCGGCGAGGACGTCCTAATCTTCCCCGAGGGCACGCGCATCCGCTCGCGCGAGATCAAGCCCGAGGTCCACGGCGGCTTTGCGCTCATCGCCCAGATGGGCAAGGCACCCGTCAACCCGCTCGCCATCTGCGGCTGGTCCGACATCACGCCCGCGGGCAAAAAGATCATGCGTCCCAAGAAGTGCTGGATCCGCGCCGGCAAGGCCGTCTCGCTTTCCGACGCACCGGCCGGACTTAAGCGCACGGAGCGCCTGGAATGGTTTGAGTCCGAGGCCATGAGCCGCGTCTACGCCATGCGAGACGAGCTATGCGACGAGCATCCGGGCAGGTTCTAGCCATGAGCGAGAACGTGACGAACACCGCCGCGACTGCGTCTGACCAGGCAAACGCGCCCACCATCGAGATCGCTGCCCACGCCGGCACTTGCTACGGCGTACAGCGTGCGCTCGATATGGCGCTGGCCGCCGCGCCGCAGGCAGGGGAGTGCACTCATGTCCATACCTTGGGTCCGCTCATCCATAACCCCATCGTTGTACGCGAGCTCGCTAAGGCAGGCGTTGGCTTGGCCGAGAACCTGGATAATGCCGCAACTGGCACCGTGATCATCCGCGCCCACGGTGTGGTGCCGCAGGTCATCGATGCCGCTCGCGAGCGTGGCCTTAACGTCATAGATGCCACCTGCCCCTACGTGAAGAAGGTCCATATGGCAGCCGAGCGCCTGGTGCGCGAAGGCTACCGCGTGGTGGTCGTAGGCGAGCCGGGTCACCCCGAGGTCGAGGGTATTCTGGGCCACGCCGGCAATGATGCGCAGGTCGTGAGCTGTGCCGCCGACGCCAACGCCTTGTCGCTCAAGGGCAAGGTAGGCCTCGTCGTGCAGACCACTCAGACCGCGCAGAACCTCGCCGAAGTCGTGGCCGCTATCACTCCGCGGGTGCAGGAGCTGCGTGTGATCAACACCATCTGCGCTGCCACGAGTGAGCGTCAACAGGCAGCAGCCACACTTGCCAACCGCTGCGACTGCATGGTCGTCGTGGGCGGCAAGAACTCGGGCAACACCCGTCGCCTGGCACAGATTTGCGCGGACGCCTGCGAGCGCACGTATCACATCGAGGAAGCTTCCGAGCTCCAGGCCGCGTGGTTTACCGACGCTCACCACATCGGAATCACCGCCGGAGCCTCCACCCCGCAAGAACACATCGAGCGCGCCGTAATGCGCATCAAGGAGCTTTGCCGCTAATCATGGACCAGACCGTACCCGCATACGCCGCCGAGGTGGCCGATTACGGGCGCAGCCGCGACCCCGAGCCGGGTGAGGGCGCGCTCGTAAAGAACGTGCGTCCCGAATCGCCCGCGTGGGATGTGGGTATCGAGCCGGGCATGCGCGTGCTCACGGTTAACGGTGAGCAGCTTACCGACATGATTGTGTGGCTCTGGGAGGCCGACGATGATACCGTCGACCTGGAGGTTTTCGATCCGCGCGACAACACCGTCACCTCCGTCGAGCTCGACCGCTTCCCAGGAGAGGACTGGGGCCTTGAGTTCGATGGCCCTATCTTCGATGGCATGCGCACCTGTGTGAACGCCTGCGTGTTCTGCTTTATGACGATGCTCCCCAAGGGCGGCCGCTCCACGCTCTATATTCGCGACGACGACTATCGCCTGAGCTTTTTGCAGGGCAACTTTGTCACGCTCACGAACCTCTCCGACGAGGACGTGCAAAACGTCATCCAACGCAACATGAGCCCCATGAACGTATCGGTCCATGCCGTGAGCCCCGACGTACGCCGTCGTATGATGGGCCGCAACGCCCAGCGAGGCATGGACGTACTCGAGACCATCATGGCGGCCGGCATCGAGATTCACGCGCAGATTGTGTTGTGCCCCGGCATGAACGACGGCGAGGAGCTGGAAAAGACCCTGCGCTTTTGCGAGGAGCACGAGCAAATCACAAGCCTGGGCATTGTGCCGCTCGGTTTTACCAAGCATCAGAACCGCTTTAGCTGGTCATACAGCGACAAGCCCGAGCTGGCGCGCGAGACCATCGCCATGATTAGGCCCTTCCAGGACCGCGCATATGAACGCTTTGGCCGCCACACCTTCCAGATGAGCGACGAGTTCTACCTGGACGCCGGCATCGATCCTCCCGAGGCCGACTTTTACGACGGTTACCCGCAGTACTACGACGGCATTGGCATGATCCGCTCGTATCTGGACGAGACCGACGACGTGCTTGCCGCCGACGCCGAGCGTCTGGCCCGCGTCCGCGCCGACATCGCCGAGCGCAACCAGCACCTGCTGTGCCTCTCGGGCGCCAGCGCACGCGACACGGTGGCCCGCTTTGTGGAGTCGCCGCATGGTCTCGCCGGCACTGTCACAGCCATCAAGAACCGCTACTTTGGCGGCAACGTGGACGTGACCGGCCTCATCGTCGCGTGTGACATTCTGGAGCAGCTGCCCCAAGATCTGTCGGGGGTTATGCTCTTTGTGCCTAAGCTCATGTTCAACGCTGACGGCATGACGCTTGACGAGTATCATCGTGACGATTTACTCGCAAGCCTTACCAGTCGCGGTGCCGAGGTTCATGTGGTGTCGACCATGCCGCATGAGCTGCTCGATACCCTGGAGCACATCCTTGGCATTGTGCCTGCCGACTCTACTAATTCCGCTGACCCTACCCATTAAAGGAGAGCAGATGAAACCTATCGTCGCCGTCGTCGGACGCCCCAACGTGGGCAAGTCCACGCTCGT
>WGSR01000225.1 GCA_014871545.1 Collinsella sp.
CTCATCAACAAAGCGCCCCTCGCGCACCACTATTCCGCCCCAACGCCACAAGGGCGACGACCTCGAGTAGGTCAACCTGGGAGGGACGAGGGCTTAGTTCCCCAATCTTTCCGCAGGGGGCAAAAAGCCTCGCCGCACGAAGTGCGCAGCGAGGCTTTTTGCATGCCCGAGGACGATTGGGGAACTAAGCCCTCGTCCCTCCCCGGGATATGTAGCGAGTCGGAGTACCCTTGCTGTTACTCTGCTTTGCCCACAGAGTTGAGGTTGGTCATGCGGATCTTAACCAGCTCGGTGATCTCGCGCATGCCCTCCTTGGCCGGCTTCTTGGGATCGAAGCAGGCGGGGTTCTCGGCCATGAAGGCCATGAAGCCCTTGGTGTAGGCCTGACGCAGCTCGGTGGCGTAGTTGACCTTGCAGATGCCGTTCTTCACAGCCTCGGCAACCTGCTCATCGGGCACACCGGAGGTGCCGTGCAGGACCAGCGGCACGTCGACGGCGTCGCGGATGGCCTTGACCACGGACTGCTCGATGTGCGGATCGCTCGTGTACACGCCGTGGCTGGTGCCAACACCAATGGCCAGCGAGGTGCAGCCAGTGCGCTCGACGAACTCCTTGGCCTCGGCAGGATCGGTGTAGGGGCTCTCGCCCTCAACCGCGGGACCGTCGTCCTCCTTGCCGCCAACCTTGCCGAGCTCGGCCTCGACGGGCACGCCCATGGCGCGGCCAGCGTCGGCGACAGACTTGGTCAGGGCGATGTTGTCCTCGAAGGACTCGTGCGAACCGTCGATCATAACGGAGGTGTAGCCGGTGCGGAAAGCCTGCATGCAGCGGTCATAGCCATCGCCGTGATCGAGGTGCAGGGCGACGGGCACGGAAGCACGCTCGGCGGCAGCCTTGACCATGCCGTAGAAGTAATCCAGGCCAGCGGTCTTGATGGTACCCGGGGTGGTCTGCATGATGACGGGGGACTTGGTCTCCTCGGCAGCGGCCAGAACGGCCATAACAAACTCGAGGTTCTCGACGTTGAACGCGCCGACGGCGTAGTGGCCGGCCTGAGCGTCCTTGAGCATCTTTTCGGTGGTAACAAGTGCCATGAGCGTTTTCTCCTCTCCCTCGCCCGCATCTGGACATCGGGCGTAGTTGTTCACAAGGCGTATTACCTTGCGTTTTGCTGCGCTCATTGTATGAAAATCGACGGCGTCGCACGTATGAGATATCACCGGCACACAGGTCAAGACACTCGTTTTTGAAAAGCAAACGGAAGGGATTCGCGCCGGATCCCTCTATACGACATTGCAGTTTTCAAGCGAATCATCTTTCTTTTATAGAAAAGATAAGTAATCGAAAGGCGTTTTCTTACTCAAAAAGAAAATGAACGAAAATGGACTCAACACAATTCCTGCAAATTTCAGTTGAGGATGGAGCAGCTATGGCCCATGCAACAACCCGAGCCTTCGCCGATGAGCGTCGTGCCGCCATCATGGAGATGCTTGAGCATAATGCCTCGGTGCAGGTAGCAGAAATCGCCCAGACCTTTGGTGTGTCCTCCGTTACCGCCCGTGCCGACCTAGACGCGCTCGCCGAGTCCGGCAAGCTGCGCCGCACGCATGGTGGCGCTGTGTCGCTCCAGAAGCGACTGACCGTATCCACCCAGGATCGCCGTATCAACGTCAATGTTGCCGCCAAGCAGGCCATCGCACAAAGCGCCATTGAACTCGTCGGCAACGGTGACACCCTGCTCGTCGACTCGGGCACCACCGCTCTCGAGTTTGTCCGGCTCCTCGACCAGCGCGATGGCATCACCGTCATCACGGCCGACATTACCATTGCCGATTACATCGACGAGAGCATGCCCTCGGTCGATGTCGTCATGCTGGGCGGGGCACTGCGCAAAGGTCATCGCTATCTGTACGGCCCACTTACCATGCAGGCGCTCCAAATGGTCCACGCCGACCTTGCCGTCATGTGCCCTGGAGCTTTTGTTCCCGGCTGCGGCTTTACGACCGACTTTCCGCAGATGGCCGAGACCAAAGCGGCTATGGTCGGTGCCGCCCGTCAAAGCGTCGCCCTCATGGACGCCAGCAAGGTTAACGGACGCGGCATGTACCGCTTTGCCAAGCTGACCGATGTCGACACCATCGTGATGGACCGTGATCCCGATGGCGCCGTCGCCACCTCAATCGCCGAGACCGCCGACGACGCCCGCCCAAATCTCGTCATCGCCGGCGCTTAAACAAAAACCACCACAAAGGTGCCTGTCCCCTTTGTGGTGGTTGTGATGGCTGAGCGTCAAAAGTAAACGTGTCGCTACTTGGAAAGCTCGTCGGCGAGGACCTCGATCTGAGCGCGCGAGGCGTCGTTGAGCGAACCCAGCACAGTCACCTTGTTCTGCGTCAGGGTGATGTCCTTCATACCCTCGAGCTCCTTGGTCATAACCTTGGCGGCAGCGGGCGCCCAGGAGCCGGCCTCGACGAGTGCCACCGTACGATTCTGATAGGCATGCTCGGCAAGCGTGTGAATAAAGGTGCTCATGAACGGGAAGATCTCGCCCTGATAGGTGATGGAGGCGAGCACCAGACGGTCGTAGCGGAACGCATCCTCAACGGCCTCGGCCATGTCGTCACGAGCCAGGTCAAAGACGGAGACCTTCTGGCCGCGAGCCTCAAGCGCAGATGCGAGCTCCTCGACGGCAGCCTTCAGATGCCCGTACACGCTCGCATAGGCAATCGTGATACCCTCGTCCTCGGGCTGATAGCTCGACCAGGTGTTATAGGTGTCGAGGTAGTAGCCCAGGTTCTCAGTCAGCACGGGGCCGTGGAGCGGGCAGATAATCTGGATGTCCAGGTCGGCGGCCTTCTTGAGGACGGCCTGCACGAACTTGCCGAACTTACCGACGATGCCAAAGTAGTAACGGCGCGCTTCGCAAGCCCAGCCCTCGGGATCCTCGATGTCGTTGGCGCCAAACTTGCCAAAACCGTCGG